>DAOUDJ010000214.1:0-18708 GCA_034430795.1 Anaerolineales bacterium
CTTTGGGGGTCGCTGAACAAATAACGCACAAGGTCGCTTTTCAGCGACCAGGGCGGAGGGATTACGGGCGGAGGTCGCCCGTGTTAAGGTACGTTTGTATTAAACCATGTTAGCCAACCTTTGTGGGATGATTGAAAGGTGTATGTAAGGTACTGCTATTTTGGTTCTATTTGTTTGGAATTTAATTCTGCGCACCCCGGCGTCATCCGAACAAACATCTCTTGGTTGAAAGGAATGGTGGTCTGCACAATTGAGGTTCTGGGTGCTCTGCCATAATTAATTTTTCAGTCCAAAGAATCCCTGGTTCAATCACATTCTTGTACTCAAATCGACCCTGACCTATGATCCAAACCCAGTATTACACTGGGCCTTTAAGGCCATCGATACCACGATATGCTGGGCGAAGCTGCCAAAATCATGGAGGAGTTGGTTGCTCCGATCAAAGTAGAACTACCAAGAAATGAAATTCTCGATGATAAACTGCACCAATCTGCACCAGAAAATGCAAACCTGCCTGGTAGGCAGGTCCGGAAATGGGCGGTTTTATGTGTAATTTTTACAAGAAGAAGGCGCCCCCGCCGCGATTCGAACGCGGAACCGTCGGATTAGAAGTCCGGTGCTCTATCCATTGAGCTACGGGGGCTGAATTCAATTGTATTGTAAAGATCGACGGGGATCAATCCTCAAGCAGAGGTCGAATTCCTTTATAAACTCTCCCCCCAGAGAGCGTACGCAGGATCGTCCGTGCAGGGCGGTTAAGGGTCTCACCTAACTCTTCGGGCGTGAGGGGTGAGTTTCCGTTCGATAAGAACACGCGGAAAATAGCGTTGACCATGGTCGTTTGCGGTGTCAAATAATCCGGTCGTAAAGCGCAGTGAGAGATCAACGTATGTTGAATTCCCAGGACTCGGGTGACCTCCGCTGTTTTTGGATTCACGCTGTCGACCAGCGTATCGGCTTCGACATCCGCATACGCTTCCTGATGCTCCGAGCAGAGATGGCTGCGAAGATAGATATTCAGATCCCGGTCTGCCCTATCCCAGTATTCAAAGTCAATATGGAATTTCGTGCCCAGCGTTGGTCGAGCGAGGATGGAGGATGGTTGTTTCGTCACGACGAACCCCATGCTTCCGCGTCGAACCGCCAGTAAAGATCCCCCACATGTTGGAAATAGGGACGTTTAATAAGCTCGGCGAAAATCGTTGAAGGCGGCTGCCGTTGGATAACATTCACAGCAGCATAGAGCGTCTGCGCGTGAACGGCGCTTTGTGGAGTCAGTTTCGCTAATTCCCGAAATACATGAGCAACAGTTCGATCGAGAGGGTGCTTCTGATGCTGCGATCGCATCCAAACTTCATCGAGCGCCTGGGTGTCGATTAGCCCGATCACCATCAAATCATCGTAGGCTGTCCCAACTGGCTGCTTAAGCATCGTGAATCCAATTTGCCCATTCTCGGCGATTGTTACCGTACGGATCCAATCATTCCGCATGCGCCGATCGAACGTTTCGACAACCACTTCGCCAGGAGCGTCACCGGGGTGAACGCGTACAAGCCCTCCCGCTGGGACCTTGTACTCTCGATACCAATCTTCTAAACCGAAGACATATCCGTGCTCGCGCACAACCCACCCTGGGAATCTCTCTCCACTGTGCCCATCTACAAGGATGAAACGAATTCTTGGCGACTCATAAGCAGTCGGGAAAAGGGGTTCGAGACGAGCCGATAATGGAAGTGCTCCCACTCTCCAATGAGGGAAAATCAGCGTGACGGTGACGTCATCAGGCGCGACATCCGGAGCTTGTAGCTCGCTCATTTCATCATCCAGTTTGGTTATGAGTTCTTGCAACTCATCTGTAAGGATGGATGAATCAAGCGCTTTCTCTTGGCTTTCAAGGCGCGGGGGTACGAACAATACCTCTGGGGGTTCGAGTCTTCGTAAAAACCAGAGAACCTGACCGGCCGGTCCGACTTCATCGAAACGTTCATCTTCCTGCAGCGCGTAATCAAGCGAAAACTCCGCCAGGCCCGTGGAGAATGATTCGGGCAGTTCAACATGTTTCAGCAGATCCGCTGTCGGCAAAGGACCACCAGCTTCGACGTCGAGCACGGCCTCGGCAAGGTTTAGGTGTCCATCGGTGATCTCAGCCACAAGCGCGCTCGGGAACCACTTCCAGGCGATCCTGACGATGTCATCGACCTTATCTAGTCTCTCATCCAGATTAGCGATGATGATTTCCCCAAACCGGGCCATTATCGTTTCCGGTTTACGCAACTCCTCGATCTCAGGATCTGGCTCAGGAGGGTTGCTTAGGATATGATCCGCAAGATCAGATGCGAATTCTCTCTCTGACCCGTTTCTTGCGAAAGCAACCTTGATCACAGAAAAGGGATCAAGGTCGGGGTTTTTACCCTCGCGCACACCAACAACTTCTCCCGTTTCAAACTCGAACTCTGAAAAAGCTAGGACTTGTCCTACTTTGTAAGTTTCTGCTGGCATGTAAACGGGATGTTCCGTCTGTTCTGCCTCTAGGGCTTCTTTCTCCAGTTGAGCTAAACGCTGCTCAACGAGAGCGAACGCCATTTCATCAGACGTGAGAGGAACCTCCCGCTCTAACAGGAGGTTGATAATAAAATCGATATCATCGTCTTTGACCTCAAAACTGGTCCAGTACGATTCAGGAGTAATTCTTAGCACGGATGCCATATTAAAGAAAGATTGCCCTACTCGGGGACGTTCTGGGGAATTATACTACACCCAGAGGGTATTGCATCATGACGGAAAATTTTTTAGTCGCCGAGACGGTTTCAGGAATACTTGAAGCAGAGATCATCCGGGGGATGTTGGAAGCCCAAGAGATCGACGTTGTTCTATCATACGAAGCTGCAGCAGCGATCTACGGCTTTGGTGTCGGTCGATCGGCACGAGTGGAAATACTCGTACCGAAGGAAATGCTTCGCGAGGCACAACAGCGCCTGGAAGATTATCACAGCGGTCGTTTGGTCGACGAAAATGAAGTTCAAGACTAGGGATAACCCGGGTCGACCCAGTCCAGAGGATTGATAGGTACCCCACCAGCCCAGATCTCCCAATGCAGATGGGGTCCGGTGGATCTCCCAGTGCTTCCTACGATTCCGATCTCCTGCCCCCGTTCAACAATGTCGCCTTCCTGTACGAACATTTCCGATTGATGGAAATATCCGGAATACACACCCCAACCGTGGTCGATGTAGGTCACATTTCCCCTTATCAAAAGAGGTCCGGCAAATACAACCACGCCGCTAGCCGGCGCATAGATAGGAATATTAATGCCATAGAAATCCACCCCGGTATGATAGTACATCAAGGCGCCGTTGTTGTAATTGCGCCGTACCCCAAAACCGGCGATGAACTCGTCTGTGTAATAGCGAGAGGGATAATCGAAGGACCCCTCCCATTGCTTGTCAGGGGTGACCGGTGCAAGAAGCTCCGCGACGAACTCCTCTTCAGGCTGAATAATTTCCAGATCGACGGTTTCTGCAGGAACTCCTACTAGATACTGGAATCCATAATCACCATCTTCGACCAAAACCGGTTGTTGAAACGTGTAGCTATTCTCCTCCCCTTCAGACAGCGCCATCCGCAGCTCAAGATCGATGAATCCCGGCTCGGCTAAGGCATGGATGCCCTGCAGAGCCACCAACGCCCCTTCATCAGTCTGAAAGAATGTGAGCGGGTGATCTCCGAGCGATCCCTCAAGACGAATTGGGCGACTCACACCTGCTCGTAGCACGACGGTGTGCCCCTGGACAACCGGGAGCGGTTCGATCGAAATTGAAGTAAATGGTTCAGGAAGTGAGGTCCCCCATCCCATTGAATCGGTAAGTAGATTCCCAGGCATTACCCAAAAACGCAGCGGATCCATTGCAGAGTGCCGTAGATCCCATGGGCTTATTCCGGCGCGGACCGCGATTTCCAGCCTCGTTTCCCCCAAGTGCGGCAAAAACGCCCCAACATCATCCCCTGGGATTGCACCTTCAGAGGGTTCCGGGACGATGAGTGACTGCCCAACATAGAGTCGATCGATTCTAACAAGTCGATTGAGGCGAGCCAGCGCATCCGCTGACACGTTGTAGCGAAGGCTCAGACTATTCAAATCCTCGCCAAGAGCGACCTCCTGCAGTGTCAGGACACCGGCAACACCTTCGAATCCCGGGATCGTCAGTTCTGCACCGGGGTAGAGCTTTGACGGGTCGTCGATTCCATTAGCCACAACCATCGCCTCAACGGTGGTGCCAAAGCGGCGGGCGATGCCAGAAAGCGTATCTCCAGGTTCGACAATATATGTCGGCCCCCCTCCCTGAGCCTTAACGGTGGTTGCTGGCAAAACTATAAGGATGAGGATGAGAATATGGATAACCTTTAATCTATTCTTCATCGATAAACTCTAGCTGATCCCCGATCTGCACTTCGTCAAGTATCCTGGGCGAAGCCTCAAGGATATATTGAGCTGCATGCTTCGGCGCGTAGAAACCCCAGGGCTTGGCAAGCGTCTGGTCTATGACCACCCCATCAGAGTTCAGCCAAAATACACTGATCGAGAAAAAAACGAACAGCATGTGGATCGAGGTATTCATACGCCCTTCGCTGCGTTCAACCAGGATCAATCCTTCACCATCTGGAATCTCGCTGCGGAACATCAATCCACGCAAACGACAAAGGAATGAACCGCACCAACGCGCTCTGACCAAGAATGAATTGCCTCGACTACGATTGTGAACTCGAACCCAGCGTTTCATCCTGCTCCTGATATAAAAACAGGGCGACCGAAGCCGCCCAATGTATGCTCGATCTTACGAGCTTATTCTACCTCACCGAGAATCTTCTCCACGCTCTCGAGTAATTCTTGCGGACCAAAAGGTTTGGTGATGTAATCATCTACCTTGGCGATATGCAATCCCAATACCTTATCGATAGACTGGGCTTTCGCCGTAACAACAACGACGGGAATGGAACGCAGCTCGTCGTCCGCCTTCATCTGTTGATAAACTTCCCAACCATCCATATCCGGCATCATCAGATCAAGCAACACGAGGTCTGGGCGTTCGCGTTGAACCGTTTCCAACCCCTCTATCCCGCCATTTGCACCGATGACATTGAACCCCTTCCGGCCGAGAATCAGCCGGACAAGATCAATCATTTCTGGTTCGTCCTCAATACAAACGACACGTTTGGCGTCTTCAGCCATACGGTCTCCTTCCGAAATCCTTATGTTTACCTAAACAGTGTATCATAAGCACCGAACCGCGCAACGAACCTTTGTTCCTACACCTGGGTAATCCTCGGATAACCTGTGGATTTTTTCCTGCCCAGCAAAATCCCGCTTCAAGTACGGATGATATGCGCGCTTTGGCCATCTATTAACGGTATTTATCGTGGAACAAAGAATATCGGTCTCTCAGTCTTGCCTAAAATGGACGACTTCAAAACGGAAACGCTGGCCCTGAGTAATACTTACGGATTGATCGATGTCCATGGCTGATAAAAATCCTGTGGAAGAACCGAATTCTGGGGATCTAAATATCCGGCTGCGATCATCTCTTCTGCCAGCGATATCCCGACGTAGCGGATGTGCCATGGTTCGTGGATGATCTCCGTCACCTGTGGCATCCATCGATTGTTATACGGCCACTCCTCAATCTCCTTATAGGGATAGCTCAGGACAAACCCGTAATGATGTGCGTTTTCTTCGAGCCAGATATAAAGCCGCTCGTTTCTAGGATCGCTGGATTCGACTTTCAATCCAGGCCACACGAGATCGAACGCAGTCCCGAGCTGATGCTCACTGTGGCCTGGTGCGGCGATGTAAAAACGTGCGGTGGAGGGTCTTTTAATCCACTCCCGCTCTGCCACAGCGCCTTGTTTCGAGTAACTCCGATAGCCAGAATAGATAGCGGCTTTAATACCGGCCTCACCCGCCTCTGTTACCAGGGCTTCCAATGCTGAAACCGCATCAGGTTGAGGACCGGGGTCAAACCAGGGCGGGAGCGGGTGACGCGCGTCAACAAGTGCATTCAGCGGTGCGCCCATGAGCATGTGTAATACGATATAGAGCTCAACGAGAAGCCTCAAACCACTCCCTCTACACTTGAAAAACGTACTTCCATAGAGAACAGTGTAATCTCCAATCAACTTCACGCCAAGCCGATTTTCGCCACCGTTAGGCTGTAAGGTTCCTGTAAATTCACCAGCGGCGGTCGCGTGTTAACATGGGGTTGATTTCATACATTACATTCCTGAAAGCGGGTACTTATGGCGACGAGAATTCATCCTGATGGTTTTCATTCCGTGGAGGATGCTCTCAAAATAGCAATTGAAGCCGTGGAGCGAGGGGATCTCCGCAATGGCGAAGCCGCATTGAGTTGGGTTTTGCAGGAGGATCCTAAAAATACAGCGGCATGGATCTGGCTTGCATGTTGTGCACCCGATGACAGTTCAAGGCAGATTTGTTATCGCCGGGCCTCCGGGCATACTTCTTGCTAAGGAAGGGATATCCACATACCCCATCTTTCTCATTGATTAAAGTACCGAAAAGACCTTAACCTGTGCAAACGACCGAGTTACAGACAGTAATCTTGACCCTGACCTGAGAGAAACGAAGCGTATGAACGAGCCAGCCGGCACGATCCTGGTAATCGACGATGAGCAACCCTTCTGTGAAGTTGTAGCTGAGATTCTCACCACCTTCGGCTACCCAGTTCGGAAGGCTTTCAATGCCGCCCAAGCACTTGATGTATTGGAGTCTCTTACCCCAATATTGATCATCCTGGACATCATGATGCCCGATGTAGATGGTCTGACACTCATCCGTAGATTCCGCGCTGACCCACGTCTCTCCAAGATCCCTGTCATTATGTCTAGCGCTAAATACCTCATGGAAGACCGCACGGAAGCAATTAACGCTGGAGCGAGCGCATATCTCACAAAACCTTTCTCCGCCGCGGAATTGAGATCCTCGATCGTCGAACTTCTCGGGGAAAGAAAACCCCAGCTCACCCTGAACAAAGCCCCTGGATACACCCGCTAGAAATTCTCGCTGCAAGTTTTTCCCAATGATTGATCTAACCGATTAATCCGTGTCCATCGCCAGGAGTTAACAAGCGAGCGCACATTGCGCTCGCTTTCTCCCGAAACGGAATTGGACTTCCTGGCTGATCAGCCCACCCAACTTACTACATATTCAGTTGACTCGTCGGATTTTTCGATGTCGGGAGCTGTCATTTCCCAATGCCCATCCAAGCCGTGCTCGCGCGCCATGAGCTCGAAGTGGCACATGGCGATGCCCATGTCGATGCGTTGCATATCAGCCACTGTGAATAATTTTACAAGCCATTGCTGCCGATACCCCGGTGTGCGCTGCAGGTAGAAATGCCATAGGTTCTCATCTTTTACAACCCGCCATGGCTGCTTATTGGATGCAGATGGACCTCGGCGGACCATCTCCAGCACTGATGCGTAATCACCGGCCGCATGGTGTGAGAGAGGTGCACCGAACCTGGAATCGAAGAATAATTGCTCCCACGGGAGCCGCCGATCCGCACCCGCCCTGTTACGAATGAGTGTTCCGAGCCTGCGTGGCCTCCTGGCACAATAACCGACTGCGGTAACGGCGGGAATAAGTTCGCCGGGAAGGGGTGAGACCCTTTCCGAAAAACTGCTTTTGGTGAAAGTACCTCCAAGCCAGCATGTACCCAAGCCGATATCCGACGCAAACAAGATGATGTTCTCCATCAAGTAGCCAAAATCTTCCAGGTTCATTTCATCGTCCTGCATTACCCCAATGATGAAACCGGTTGCCCCTTTGATGAACCCATAGGTCCCCAGGTGTTTAAGGGCTTTCTTATCCTGTTCGCGGGCAGCGACCAATTCAAAGCGTATCCGCGCACCAAAAGGTCCCGTCTGCAGCGAGGCGGCATAATCAGCTAGCCGCAGCCGCGTTTGCTCTTCCACAGGTATATTCAAATAACTCCGACAGGAGAAACGCTGCTTGATTAATTGTTCAATAGGATGTGTGAAAGTCATTTTTATATTTCCTGGATTGCAAACATTATCCCATGCCTAACCGATGGATTTCATGCCATCAAATTATTTAAGGGATAATTGAGCTCGGCATCAACACGGCGCGCTGCAGGCCAGCATCCCGGTGGTAGGCGCCTTTCTTCGGGGGGTTGGTCATCATGTTGATGAATATCTGCCGGGAGGGATAGTAGACCATGGCGAAATCGCTCCAATCATCGTGCAACTGGATGCTCTCATTCCCCACGAAGATACCCGCCGTGTGCCCAAGGATATCCGGGTAGCCACCCACGCTTACCAGATAAGGCGCAATCCGGGTGGCATAGCGATTGTAGGCTTGCTCTCCCGATATAATTTCCCCACTATTGTACTGCGCGCTGGGGTAGTATTTATTCAAATTCATCATATAGAAGGGTGTAGTCTGATCATGCTCTCTCAACACCGCGATGGTCTCAGATACAGAGCCTTTTTCAGGGTTGGCAAGTTCGGCGAACCCGGTCATTTCTGTCTCGATTGCGGTGCCCAACAATCGGCTGAGGAGCGGAGCAAGAAAACCTAAGGCTTTTACGATGCGTGTTAGCTTGCCGGCCGGACGATCAATGCATATATATCTGACAGCGCAGACTGACGCTCGGCGTTGACTCCATCAAAAGCCTGTTGTGCAGCCTCATTGGATGGGAAGAGGTCTACCGTGATGACCTGATAGTGCATTTCTCCACCCGCGAGAACCTGGTCGACATTCACACAGTGGGAGCGCTGCCCACCGACTATTTGCACTATGCGTTCGGAAGCGAGACGGTAGTGAGAAAAAGCATCCTGGTCTTTGATTGCCAGAAACTGCACCAGTGCTAAGTTACCTTGAATATCCTTCAATGCGGACCTCTGTTGAATCGTTGGTTCTAACATAAGTAATTTTGACGCCTCACCCAGAACCTTTCACGTTGTTCCGGATTGATAATCCCTTTTGCGGCGGAAATGTTCTATCAGCAATTGGCTTACTTCTCTCGGTTTATCGTGAATCACCCAGTGGGTCGCATCTTCGAACATGACCAGACGACCAGCCTCACACAGATCAACGCTGAGTTGTGCCATTTCGTGGCTGAGATGAGGATCCTGCTGCCCCCAAAGGACAAGCGTCGGTACCCGGATTTGGGAAGCTGCCGTTGATTTCCACATCTGCCGGAACGAAGCGCGGTACCAGTTAATCATGCCAGTCATGGCACCGGATTGAGCCCAGGCTTCCCTGTATCGGTTACGCTCTTTTACGTTGAGATCATCCGGCATAGCCGAGACCAGAAATTGCCAGTTGTTTGCCCTGACCACGCGCTCAGGTATTCCAGGAAGCTGGAAGAAAAACGCATACCAGCTTTTTAGCATCTGTGATGGATGGATGCGCAAGTAGTTCTGCATCACTGCCGGGTGGGGCACATTGGCAATAGCCAGACGTTTGAGCCGCTCCGGATGGCGTAGCGCCAGATTCCAACCGACCATGGCGCCGAAGTCGTGCCCGGCGAGTTGGAAGCGATCATCGCCAAACGCATCGGCCAACCCGAGAATATCGTCGCCAAGAGTATCCATTTGGTAGCTGGAAACCCCTTTGGGTTTGTCGCTTAAGTTGTACCCCCTTTGATCCGGCACAATTACCCGGAAACCTGCCTCCGCCAAAGGCTCAATCTGAGCTTCCCAGCCAAACCAGGCATCCGGAAATCCATGCAAAAGGAACACAGGTTCCCCATCTTCAGGTCCGGCAAGGGCAGTATGCAGGCGAATGCCATTTGTTGGGATGTAATCAAAACGTATGGTCACTTCAATCCTCTCTTTTTTTTCGGCGCCGGGTTATCCAGATCCCCGCGATAGAGGTGATACCACTGATGATTAGATACACCAGCATCGGCATTGCCCCACCCAGGCTGCTTGTGAAGGAGCATAATCTGCTGAATTAATTTTGATCCCAATAGCGCCGATGATATAGGCAACTGGAATAACGCCCAGCATAACCAAAGCCAGGGGGCTTGCTTTCCAACCGATCAAGATGAGTATGATGCCAGTCAATCAATTAGAAATACCAAAAGCGCCCATTTGCTGTGATTAATCACCTGCCAGCGAGGTAGATAAATCGAATCCAGCGATATTCAAAGCGGCATATTGAGAAGAATGGTATGCATGAAGCTGCGGATGAGATCAAGACAACCGAGGGTAATGGCAACGACAGATACGAATTTGGGTATGGCTGCGTTTTCTTTCATGCTGACTGTTCCGTTTTATTGCTGAGTTGAGTATAAGAATTGGTCGGCTCCCATAGCCGCTGCTCAGCCCTCGGGCAGGCTTCACCGATGTAGTGCGAAAGGGCTCATGCAGTAGCTGCATGAGCGAAAACCATCAATTGTCCACTAAGGCGGTGTAACTTCTGTTGATCCCCTTGAGAACAAGTTCCCCTTTTTGTGCGCCTAAATGCTCTGCAACCAAATCGCACTTCACAATCAGCAGGAAAAAGATCGAGCGCTCTTCTTCAGAAAGCGACTCGTAATTCCCTTGCCCTTTGCTGATTACCATGTCCGCATTGGCATAGGCAGCATTAAACTCTGAACTACAAAATTCAGGCACAGCGCCAGGGATATTCGTCCCAGTGGAGATAATGGTGGCTACTGTGTCTAGGCCAGCTTGCAGAGCTTCTTTCTGGGTCACGTCATTGATTACCGGTCCTCCGCGAACAACATAGGTTACATTCTTCCCCATCTCTTCGATAAGGATCCTGTCGAACACAGATTCTCCAGCGTTATCGCCTATGTACAGGACATCGTTCGCTTTCGATAAACATTCTTTAAATGCCCCATAGTCAAAGACACCAAACTCGCGCGTGAGCACATCGTTGATTTCGCCGAGCAAGCCATAGCTATGGTTTACCCCAAAATCAATCACATTCCCGATCGCTGCAAATTTAGTGGCGGTAAGGAGTGGATCTTTCGATCTATGCACTTTCTCCTTCATAGAAGGATACAACGCCAGCGCTTCAAGTGTGCTTTTGTGTTTTAGTTCTCGATAGGGATCCTCTACACCCGTTATCTTCGCCACTTTTTCATACATCATCTTTCCCAACATCGGCGGAGTGCTTTCCATGGAGATCTCTTTAATTATCTCTCCCAGCTCGTCTTGCACTTGCTTGATTTTCTGTTCATCTTGAGTCACCATCCTGGCAGTGCGAGCTACTTGTTCGAACAAGCAGGGAATGCATTCAAGAGTTGTCTTCATATACAACCTCCACCGACCTTCTTGCAGCTACGTAAGACCGAACCGTTATCGCTCTCTAGTTTTACAAAAGGGAGATCCATGCTCTACATCGATTTGTATCATAGCCCCTATGCTGTGGTTACTCGTGTTCAAAACTGACGGATGACCGACTCAACACACCATATGAAAGAATGCGAGCGTTGACCATGCTCGCATTTCTGGAAGAAACCAGTGACCCCGGAAGGACTTGAACCTTCAACCTGCGCATTAAGAGTGCGATGCTCTGCCAAATTGAGCTACGGGGCCATAGGCCAAAAGCCCGGCAGAGATATGTCTCGTAATCTTACGAATTAAGAGTCAGTTGCTCTGCCAATTGAGCTAGCGGGCCATGCAGCCGAATTATACCAATTGGCCGCGATGCGTCAATCGTCCTGCATAAAAACTCCCCTTTTTACGAAACTTTTTCGGGACAGGATTCAACGGTATATAGGATAAACGGATTAAACGAAATTCAAAATCATTGCTACAATCACTCTAATGAAGCCATACGCCGCCCGATCGCTCAAGGAGTAATTCAGTGCTGCGCGCATTCCTTCTCTATATGTCCAACGCTAAATGGATCCGGAACATCGTCACACGCTGGCGAATCGCCCGCAAAATGGCATCCCGTTTCGTCGCCGGTAATACTTTTGATGATGCCCTGATAGCGATACGAAAGCTGAATAAGAAAGGGCTTCTCACAACGCTTGACAACCTTGGCGAAAATGTCACCGAATCTGAAGATGCGCTGAGAGCAACGGATACATATATCGAGATACTCCATCGCCTACACGAGGCGGGCGTGAAGTCAAATTGCTCTATGAAACTGAGCCAGCTCGGCCTGGAATTGGATTTTGATCTCTGCCTTTCCAATATGCGCTGCATCGCCTCGCGCGCGGCAGAGTATGGGACGCTCGTCCGCATCGACATGGAGGATTCCAGCACTGTTGAGCGCACACTCAAGATCTACAACATTTTGAAGGATGAAGGCTTCACCAACGTCGGCCTGGTTATCCAATCTTACCTTTACCGAAGCGAAGAGGATGTACGTAATCTGCTCGAGCAAGGGACGCGAATTCGCCTGTGCAAAGGAGCCTACAATGAACCACCAGAAGTCGCTTTCCCGAAGAAGAGCGATGTAGATGCGAATTTTGACCGGCTCACCGCACTCATGATCGATGCCTCTAAATCCCAGGGATCTGTACCTGCCAGCGCTGACGGAAAGATCCCGCCAATCACTGCCCTGGGTACCCACGACGAGAAACGTACCGTTTTCGCATGTAAGCACGCAGAAAAAGCAGGGCTTCCAAAGGAAGCACTGGAATTCCAAATGCTGTATGGGATCCGCTCCGACTTGCAGGATTCCTTACATGCAAGCGGCTATCCTGTTCGGGTATATGTACCTTTCGGAACGGAATGGTACCCGTACTTCATGCGCCGGTTGGCAGAGCGGCCCGCAAACGTATGGTTCTTCATTACCGCGCTATTCCGCGGATGATGATGGCGGCCGCTAACCAACACTTTAAGATGTTTTTATTCCTGGTTCGAAGGGGCTGATATGCAATTACCCGGGAAGATTGCTCTTGTCACAGGCGGGGCTCACCGCGTAGGACGCGAAATCGCAATTGCGCTTGCGCAGGCAGGCTGCCATCTCGCCATCCATTATCACAGCTCAGAAAAAGCCGCCAAAGATACGGCCTCCGCGGCAAAAGCGCTCGGTGTGAAAGCTGCCATATTCCGCTCCGATCTGAGAAAGCTAGACCAGATCGAGGGGCTCTTTCGGCTCATCGACAGCGAGTTTGGACCCCTGGATATCCTGATAAATTCAGCGGCGATCATGAAAAAGGTTTCTATCAAAAAAGCGGATGAAGAAAATTGGCACAACACAATCGATCTAAATCTAAAAGCCCCCTTCTTCTGCATCCAGAAGGCTGCAGAAAGGATGCGAATCAACGGCGCAGGAGCGATCGTAAATGTCTCCGACATTGCCGGCCTGCGCCCCTGGCGGGATTATCCCCTTCACTCCGTAAGCAAAGCCGGTCTGGAGATGCTCACCAAAGTCGCCGCCCGTGAATACGCGCCTGAAGTACGGGTGAACGCGGTCGCCCCCGGACCCGTTCTAAAACCGGATGAAATGTCCGACGCGCGCTGGCAGGAGCTCGGAGGCGCGCTGCCGATACAACACCCCGGAAACGCTTCGGACGTCGCGCGTGCAGTGCTCTTCCTGCTCGAGAACGACTTCATCACCGGCGAAACACTTGTGGTAGACGGGGGCAACCAACTCATTTAAATTTCTTTGGCATTCACGCTTGACAAAGCTAAATTTTTCTTCGAGACGGTTCTACGAAACGTAGAGCCGTGTCAATCGTTATCCGGGGGTGTGTTCCGCAGTTACAGCAGGTGCCGAGAGTTGCTGCAACTTTTCTTTCCCCCCCATTCGCCTCCCAAGGGGGGCTCTGCCCAATCTCCTCCGGATTGCGGCTCAATATGCTCGGATTTGCAAAGTTGGTTTGCGCTGAGAGCTTGATGTTTGATCCAGGGGGTGTGGGGGAGTGGAGTCCCCCACAGTCCCCCTTTGGGGGATTTAGGGGGAAGAAAAATAATCATCACCTCTGCAATGGTCGATCTATTCATTCATACGCTCAAACCTCAAAGCGCAGGCTGCGCCTGCGACCGGAAGCAGAGCTTCCTGACTCCACAAAACCGAGGTGCGTTTGAGAAAGACTCTGGATCATTCAACCTATTTCACTAACCCCAAAGAAATGCTCAGGGGGATTCACCATCAAGCCTCTCAACCTGATTCGAATTTCGGACTGGCGGGCGGTACAATGAACATCCAGATTAAGCGCGCCTGTGCGGGAGAGCCCGATGGCGGACTGAGTTAAAGGCAAGTCATCGTTTGCGCCACGCACTCATTAAAGCCGGGAAAGAGTCAATTCAGCCGCCATTGCTTAAATCGCAGGAGGATAGTGCATTGACGGAAACGAAGCTGATACATGACCTATATATCCGCGAACTCACCCTGGAAGAAACCAATGGATCGGCGAAACTCCACGTGCTGAGCGATGATGATCACCTCCTGCGGCGCTTTGGCCAGGTTCAGGTAATCCGCAAATCACCCGGACGGAGCGAGACTTTGTGCCTACGAGAAGTGGCGGATGAAGTGTGGGCACTTATCGAAGGCGAAGTTGAGTTCGCCTGGCATGACCTGCGGCAGGATTCACCATCACAAGGCCACTGGCACCACCTTCACTCCAAGACACCGACGCTTGTGCTGGCGCCATTCGGTGTGGCTTTTGGCTGCCGCGCTATGAAAGATCCGGCTTTGCTCGTTCGGCTGAGCACTCACGCGGAGAACGTGCACTCCGGCGATCGAGAGATACCCTGGGAATTTGAAGCATGAGCCGATCGAAAGAATATCTGAAATTGTTCTTGCATCTAAGCCGCCCGCATTTTCTCCTGGGTGGAATTCTGCTTTTCGGGTTAGGCGCCACGATCGCCACATACCTGGGGAAGCCCATCGATTGGAGTCTTTACATTCTCGGTCAGTTGCTCGTTACCTCCGTCCAATGGATGGCTCAGGCCATGTACATATTCTTCGATGGCACTCGAGGCCAAGAAGTTTCCTTCCAATCTCTCTTCCGCGGAGATCGTAAAGCGCTTGAGCCAGAGCATTTACCGTATACGGTCGCATTGATCTCCACCATCGTCACGCTGACGACTTCGGCTACGCTTGCTGCTATTCTCCTTGTCGTAAAGAACGTCAGTTTGGTGACCTGGGCGTTCATGCTGATGGGATTCGTTGCCGCTTTCTTTTACAGCACCCCACCTGTGAGGTTGATCACCAGTGGGTTCGGTGAAATTATCGCCACAATCGTCGTAGCGAGTTTTGTGCCCATTATCTCGTTTACACTGCAAACCGGTGAACTGCACAGGCTACTCCTCATGAGCACTATCCCAATGGCATCGCTGCTCTTCGCAGCCTTTATCGCATTTGAATTCCGCGATTATGCCTCCGACCTGAAACGAGACCGGCAGACACTAATGGTTCGGCTCGGGTGGGAAACTGCCATGAAGATTCATAATCTAGCCCTTCTTTTCGCGATCATAAGCTTCTTAACCGCTTACGTTATAGGCTTGCCAGACCGTGTTGCACTTGGTGCATTGATCTCATTTCCTCTGGCAATCGCACAGATCTGGCAATTGAATCGCATCAAAGCAGGGCTTCCTCCACGCTGGCGCACATTCACCCTGAGCGCGCTCGCCTTATTCGCAATGACAGCCTATCTGGAATTGATGGGGTACATCTTTAGCTGACATGCCTGAATTCTTACATCTCATTTCACCCTCTGAGGCGCTAGAAATATTACTCGATGCCTTACCCAAATCTTGGGCTGCGGACATTGAGGTTGTCTCGACGCGCGAGGCACACGGGCGAATTCTGGCCGAGCGTGTCTCTGCCCCCCACCCCCTACCACCATTTCCCCGATCGACAGTGGATGGTTACGCAGTTCAAGCTAAGGACACTTTCGGAGCGTCAGGTGCTCTCCCGTCTTACCTTCAGCTGGTTGGCGAAATCCTGATGGGGAAATCTCCCACACTTGAAGTGCACACTGGAGAAGCCGCCCAAGTGCACACTGGCGGTACGATCCCTGATGGCACAGACGCGGTTGTGATGCTCGAGGATACCCAGTTGATCGACGGCGGAGAAATCGAGGTTCACCGCTCAGCTGGTGTCGGGCAAAACATCCTCCTGGAGGGCGAGGATGTTCAGCAAGGCGACGTAGTCCTCGAACCTGGAACTCTTCTTCGCCCGCAAGAGATTGGCGGGTTGATGGCGCTCGGGATTACATCAGTGTCGGTTGCCATCCCCCCGCGGGTGGGGATCCTTTCCTCTGGAGATGAAGTCGTCCCTCCCGAAATGGAACCAGGGCCCGCTCAGGTTCGTGATGTCAACTCTTATACCTTGTCAGCGGTCATCGATCGCCTCGGTGGACATCCAATTCTGAGGGGGATCGTACCAGACCAACACGATGCGCTCTTCGAGGCTGTTAAGCAATCACACCAGGAAGATGATCTGATCATCATCACCGCCGGGTCGTCGGTTAGCGCCCGGGACATCACCGGGGATGTCATCCAATCGCTCGGAGCGCCTGGTGTGCTCGTGCATGGGATATCGATCAAACCCGGCAAACCGACAATCCTCGCTGTTGCTGACGACATCCCGTTAATCGGTTTACCGGGGAATCCCGTTAGCGCCCTGGTCGTGGGAGCATTAATCCTCGCCCCTCTCATCCGGCGTTTCCTAGGAATTCGACAAGTTCTACCTACACCGCAAGTTCTGGCTAGACTGAGCATAAATATCGTCTCGCTTGCGGGTCGTGAGGATTTCATCCCCGTTCGGCTTCAGAAGTCAGATGAGGGATATATCGCCGAACCAGTTTTTGGGAGGTCAAACCTGATCTTCACACTTGTCCGCGCCGATGGCTTGATTCATATCCCGCCCGATGCAACCGGGTTAAGCGCGGGCACAGAGGTGTTGGTCACACTCTTCTCGTCGGAATTGTGACCCACAAAAAACAGATGGAAATATCAGTGCCCGACAACCGTCAGCGATCCGTATTTTTAAAGGACGTTCCATTGCCAGAGGCACGCTCTCGTTTTGAGCGCGCCCTGCGGGATGCCGACCTGTGGCAGCCGCTCGAACCCGAAAGGATCACGCTAGACCAGGCACTAGGAAGGATCAGCGCTGAGCCAGTCTGGGCGCAGATATCCTCCCCTCATTATCATGCCGCCGCCATGGACGGGTACGCCCTGCGGGCTGTGGAGACTGAGGGTGCGAGTGACCGGAATCTGGTGGAACTGCTTGTGGGTCCGCAGGCACTATATGTCGATACAGGCGATCCGTTACCGGAGTGGGCGGATGCTGTAATCCCAATCGAAGACCTCGAAGTGCTCAGTGGAACGCAAAAGCCTCAAAAGAAATCGATTCGGATCGTGGCCCCGATTTCACCATGGTCAAATGTGCGCCTTTTAGGGGAGGATATGGTCGCCACCGAGCTTGTCATACCTTCCGGGCAGAAACTGCGCCCCATCGACCTCGGCGCCATCGCTGCAAGCGGCCATGATCGCGTTCAAGTTTGGCGAAAACCGCGCGTAGCCATCATACCCACTGGGACTGAACTGCGCGCGATGGGTCAGCCTGTGATCGCCGGCGAGATCATAGAATTCAATTCACTCGTCCTCGCCGCGCAAGTTGAGAGCTGGGGAGGACTCCCTGGCCGGTTGCCCATCGTTCAAGATGACCTCGAGAAGATCTTAAATGCTGCAGCGGACGCAGCCATTGACCATGACCTGGTCTTGATAATCGCCGGTTCCTCAGCGGGCACAGAGGATTTCACGGCTGATGTCGTCGAGTCGCTCGGCACCCTGCTCGTGCATGGGATCGCCGTTCGACCCGGTCATCCTGTCATCCTGGGAATGATCGAGAAAACATCGAGAGGTGGCCCCTCTCGTATTGAAAAATCTATTCCGGTTATCGGGGTCCCGGGCTATCCAGTATCAGCTGCCTTAACAGGGGAGATTTTCGTTAAACCACTCCTGCACCGTTGGCTCAGCAGGCAGGAGAGCCAACCCGAAATACTAAACGCTAAGCTCGCACGGAAAGTCCACTCCCGAGCCGGCGATTTGGAATACCTGCGCGTCACCGTAGGTCAGGTCGGTGACCGATGGATCGCATCACCCCTATCCCGTGGAGCAGGCGTGATCACATCCCTTGTGCGCGCGGATGGGATTGTTGAGATCCCGGCCGGCGTTCAAGGTATCCCAGCTGGCGAGATCGTCCCTGTCCATCTCTATAGATCGAGGCAGGAACTCGACCACACAATTCTCGCTTTAGGTTCCCACGACCTCACACTGGATCTTCTCGCCCAGTTTCTCTCCTTGCGCGGCTCACGCCTTAGTTCCGGAAACCTTGGCAGTCTAGGCGGTTTGATTGCCCTGCAGCGAGGTGAAGCGCATTTAGCTGGAAGCCATCTTCTTGATCCCGAGACAGGTGAATTCAATTTGCCCTACATCGAGCGGTATTTACCTGGCGTGCCTGTCGTGGTCGTCCGTCTGGTCGGACGTGAACAGGGCCTCATCCTTGCCCCGGGCAATCCAAAATCAATCACTGGTTTGGAGGATCTAGCGCGCCCAGACCTTGCATACGTCAATCGCCAACGCGGAGCCGGTACGCGTATACTGCTTGACTACCAACTGGACCAACTCGGGATAGATTCCCCTTCCATTCGCGGTTATCAACACGAGGAGCATACCCATTTGGCTGTCGCCGCTGCGGTTGCGTCAGGGCGAGCAGACTGCGGTTTGGCGATCCACGCTGCTGCT
>DAOUDJ010000215.1:0-3601 GCA_034430795.1 Anaerolineales bacterium
TATTTTAGGAAGCGAACTCATAACCTGAAGGTCCTCAGTTCGAATCTGAGCCCCGCTACCTTAAGGCACCTGAAAGGGTGCTTTTTTCCTTCTAAGCCCCCTTGTACAGGGTGCGAACTCGTATCCTGGGGGTTATGAGCCTGGCTCTTGAGCTCCGAATTTCGGCCCCCCGCACGAAACGAAGACCGTCAGGCTTTTCCGAATCATTGAATTCATTTTCTTGGACCCAAAAGGAATAGAGGGAACCCTGACATCTGGGAGGATGTATTCGCAGTGAGTAGCAGCCCTTACGAATTCAGCCTGACTCTCCAAGCCCCCGATTTAGGGATTCCAGCAAAGAACCTCTGGATCCTGAGTTTCCAACGCTTCACTCTGGACAGGCCCCCCTCCACTTTGTTCCGGGGACTACGGAATCCGATAATGATGCTCTGGAGGGGTTCTGTAGAATGAAACAAGGGTCGATCTTTCCTATCGGGATTTCAGGACCGTGATCGTATCGCTCAGATAATTTTCTGGCACATTTTCTCGAACGGATGTACATTTTCGGGCATCACAACCGGCTTTCTCATTCCAATCTCGCTGGAGCGAACCCGGGAATCGTGCGAGTTTGCGCAAGACTTGATGTATTATCGAAGTTGAAAGCGAGCCGCTCAGCTCAAACCTGTTAGGCTTCTAAAACAAACTTGGAGGATATACTTGATCGAATTATTTCCTATGATCCCAGCATCATCTAAACCACTCTGGTTCTTGGGTGGAATAATCCTTTTCCTACTCACCCTTGTCGGATTGTTCAGCTATATCGCTTATTCATCAAGGACTGTACAGTTTGAGATTTCTGAAGAAGGACTTAATATCCGTGGTGGTTTTTATCAACGCTTGATCCCAGCCAAGTCGATTATCATTGAAAAGTCGAAGCAGATCGATATCGGCAAAGAAAGCCCATATAAACCCATACTCAGAACTAATGGTATTGGTCTACCAGGTTATGCTTCTGGCTGGTTCAAGCTTAGGAATGGCGAGAAAGCACTTCTCTTCATAACTAATCCATCGAGAGTAGTTTATGTCGCAACTCGGGAAGGATATTCAGTTCTATTAAGCGTTCAGGATACGGAGCGATTTTTACAGCTGATCGGAAACGTCTCAGAAGACGCAGACTAATCTTCAGGGTTTTGTATCGTTAGATATAAGTAGGTGTGCTAGCCGAAAACCTTGTCCGAGCTTCCCCTACGATGAAACCAGAGACAAGTTCACTTGCCCGGCGGGCAAGCGGCTAACTTATCAATGGACGGAGCCGTACCAGACGGAGAATGGCTTTCAGACCGAACTGCGGGTCTATGAGTGTGGAGATTGCAGTAGATGTGTGTTGAAACCCCAGTGCGCGCGGGCAGTGGGTAACCGCCGCATTCGGATGAGTTTTCGCTGGAGAGAACTGCGAGACAAAGCCAGCGGCCCTCTCCTCTCAGAGCAAGGAATGACTTTGCGGTCGAAAAGACCGGTGGAGGCGGAGAGCGTCTTCGCCAGGCTCAAACATGACTGGGGTTTCCGGAGATTTCTGCTGAGAGGCAAGGAGAAAGTGGAAGTCGAGTGGGGATTACTCTGCATCGCCCATAATCTTGCCAAAATGGCGACCTGAGAGCCCTCTTTTTTTCCATCCCTAGATCTTGAGCTCAAATAAGCAAAAAGGAGCTGCCTAATGACCTTTTTAGACAGCCCCTTTTCTCTTCCAAGCCCCCTTGTACAGGGTTCGAACTCGTATCCTGGGGGTTATCAGCCCGCTTCCGAAGCGCTCAAATTGAGCCCCCCGGACGGAACGTAGACCGTCAGGCCTTCTCTAATCTTTGAATTCATTTTCCTAGATCAAAAAGGAGTAGGGTGACTCCTGACATCTGGGGCGACGTGTTCAGATTCACTGGTAGCCCTTACAAGTTAGCCTGATTCCCTAAGACCCCCATTTCAGGATTCGAACCCGAGATCTCTAGATCCTTGGTCCGAATCTTGTTTTAGTAGGCTTATTGTTGGATACGCTATGCGACGGCATTCAGGATGTATTTGAAGCATTGGCGAAGAGATGAGGTCACAGTCTTCCTTTCATGTCATGAATTCAAGACCGTGATTGTACCGCTTAGGGTATGTCCAAGCATGTTTTCTAGGACGGATATCCTTTTTCGGCCACTACACCCCTTATATAGGACTAGAACTCACGACCTGGAGGTTATGAGCCTATCCTCCAGAGCTATCAAATTCAGCCATCCTCACGAAACGTAGACCGTCAGGCTTTCCCAAATCTTTGAATTCATTTTCTTGGACCCAAAAGGAATAGGGTGCCTCCTGACATCTGGGAGGATATAGGTGCATTCAATGGTAGCCCACACTAATTCAACCTTACTATCCGGAGCCTCGATTACTGGATTCCAATAAAGAATATCTTGATCCTGAGTTTCCCACGCTTCACTCTGGACACGCGAATCCGATATTGATGCTATGGAGGGGTTCTGAAGAATGAAACAAGGGTCAATCTTTCCTGCCTGGATTTCAGGACCGTGATCGTATCACTCAGATTATTTTCTGGCACATTTTCTCGAACGGATGTACATTTTCGGGCATCACAGGACTCCAATACCAATAATGAGACCTAATAGGGCAGGATCCGTCGCACGGCGAGATGTACTCGGGGGAATTGTCAATGACTACTACCGGCTTGCCGCATGATCCATCCGGATGAGGTTTTTCCATACTACAGGGTCATTTCCCATTACTTCGTTCCGTTGCAACTACTCAAAAGGCATCTGGGCTGTACTTGACATCCTGCAAAAGGACGTTAATATTAGACGAATCCGGTCGTAATCCGTCAATATACGCGTAAAAGAAGAGGGCACGCACTTCCAAACCATACCAGGCAGTTGGCCTTGTATGGTTCGAAGGATCGCTTCTCACAATTAAACCACCGGCCTCTTCTCTTTACTCTCACTCTGCGCCGGTGTTGGCAGCAAGGGGACGCTGGGGCATCCGTATCGCTATTGAGCCTAACATATGAGAGGTTTCAACTGGATACCTGTGGCCATATTCGGAGTTGTCGTTCTGATGGCAGCCTTGATCGTCATCGGTCTGATTTGGTCAATTTATGCAAGTCCGAACGGATCAAATGGCGAGCTGATTTATTTCCAAGCCGCAAATGAACGTGGAGAGCGAATAACCTACCGGGGAGGTTCCGCCTTCCTCGGCCCAGGAATGATGATGGACACTAGTCTCAGTTGCGCTTCATGTCATGGCCAAAATGCGCGGGGTGGTGTGCACATGATGCACATGCAGGTGATGGATGCGCCGGATATCCGCTGGTCGGTCCTGGCCGGCGAGACTGAAGGCGAGCACGATGACGAGGTCGAACATCGTGACGAGCATGCAGAATCGCATGCCGGTTATGGCCTCGATGACTTTCGAATGGCTGTCGTGGAAGGCAAGCATCCCAACGGAGGGTCGCTTAGTGCTGAAATGCCGCGCTGGAATATCAGCGATGGCGACCTGGAAGACTTGGCTGAGTTCTTGAAATCCCCGTCGCTGATAGAGAAAGGAGAGAATAAGATGTTCCCTGGAGATTTCACAT
>DAOUDJ010000216.1:0-1829 GCA_034430795.1 Anaerolineales bacterium
GAGTCGCGACAATGATCAACCCAAACCTGCCTTCTCTCAGGTCGTTATGAAAATCATCCAGATATGCCTGATTCCCAGACATGGCCATTTCCATCAGGAAAACAGTCTCGTACTCAGGTAAAAGCGGTACA
Organism: Anaerolineales bacterium; assembly: GCA_034430795.1. Lineage (GTDB taxonomy): Bacteria > Chloroflexota > Anaerolineae > Anaerolineales > E44-bin32 > E44-bin32. The sequence continues at coordinate 132 of DAOUDJ010000216.1, forward strand.
TCCTGGACCATTTCAAAAGTCAGTAAGTGTCTTTGAGAGATGAAGAGCACCTCATCCTCTTTAATTGCTGCGCCTTGTGCATATTCCTGCACAAGGTCAAGCAGTCTCTGTGCTTGACCCGTATCGTAGCGAACGATTGTCGATCCAGCACCCAGGACAAACAAGATTGGGATGCTGACAAGGAGTCCTTTTATCGGCAGGGATGGATAGAACTTAATGCTCTCACCATCCACCTCGTGCTTAATACCCCCGGCAAAGATATACACTCCAGACACCGCAAGAACCACCAGATAGGCGTCAAGGTTATGCATGTTGCTTCCCCCGCCAATTTTCGTACTCACGATTAGACCGCCCGCGAAAAGCACAATATAGATCGCAATTACCCCAAGCTGACGGAGCGGAGCCATGGATGCTTTGCCTGACCGCCAGTGATTAAACATCAGGAGAAAAAACGGCAGTGATGCTAGTAAGATCGCCGGCAGTACTCCTAAGGGATAGGTGAGATTCGGCAGCAATCTATACCAGAAGAGCTGGGAGCCTAGACTGGATGTGAAGCGATTCACGTCCTGCCCTGAGAGCAGGACATACGCAGACTGGCTCAGAAACGCAATAGTCGAGCCAGATAGGACAAGAAACGCAGGCCATGTGAGATATCGGATTGTCGGCTCTTGGCTCCTGGGGGTTTCAAAGAAATACAGCAACGCGCCAAGCAATCCCGGAACGGGGAACCAATTGATCCTGCTGATCCCTGCCCAAGCTGAAGCAAACAGAATAACGATCAAAGTGCGCGCGGGTTTTTCTCGATCGAAGCCCCACAAGACAAGGATGATCGTTATTTGTAGATGGTAATAGACCGGTCCCTGGAAGAAGAAAAGGAACACCCATGACATCGCGAGGACAGATGACCACCCCCACGTCAGCTTGAGCCTTTTCGTCAGCAGATACGACGCCCCAAAAGTGGTTGCAAGCCATAGAACAACTTGCCAAAGTCGGTGTATCCAAAGCGTTGAGCCGGGCACCAGAAATGGTATTGACTGGAGAAGATAGCGTGTTGGGTGAAGTACACTTGGGCTGATCTGTACGCCATAGATTCGCTCGGAAAAGAATAATGACGCGTAAAAATATCTACTGGCTTCAGACCATCCCAATGAGAACGGATAACTGGAGAGATCCGGCAAGAACACCGCTATGCGATAAAGCACACCTTGCATGAGCGCCAAGCCTAAGAAGATGTTTGAGTAAGCTAAATTTGGATGCGTGCTTTGAATGATTAAGGAATTGAAGATGACGACGGACCAGAAGACTAAGGCGCGAATGTAGATTGACTGAAAATAATACCCGTACGGCCCCATTACCAAGAATGGCAAAAGCAGAAACAGCAAGGCGAGGATCGGATAACGAAGGCCCGCTAGCCGCTTCACGTAAGAAGCAACATTCCTAGCCCAACGGGTGATCGGATCGCTCAGGGGAGTCCACGTAGAGAGGAGGATTGCTATCTCAACAGCCAGTATTACCCCACCGATGAGAAGTGCCAGCCTCCACTTCCACGATATCGCCAGGATCTGGATCTCGAGAGCATATCGAAATTGATCGGCGACAGCCCCCAGTGTCAGGAAAATGGTCACGATGAGGATAAACCGCAACCCGGTGAGGCGATCGCTCAGAGAGTTTTGCACATTCATAATCCTCTATAGTGAT
>DAOUDJ010000217.1:0-39728 GCA_034430795.1 Anaerolineales bacterium
GCATCAAGGCGGATCTGCTTCTAATCTCGACAGCAGTGGAAAAAGTAGCGCTGAATTTCAATCAACCGGATCAGCAATGGATGGATCGAATGACTTTGGCTGAGGCGAAAAAGCATCTCGTCGATGGTCAATTCGGCAAGGGAAGTATGGAACCCAAGATTCGGGCTATTGTTGGCTTTTTAGAACGTGGTGGTAAGGAAGCCCTGATCACAGATCCTGTGAATATTGAGCTTGCGTTAGAGGGGAAGACAGGCACTAGAATAGTCACTTCATAAAACGCATAACGCGGATAAGACATTAAAGGAGGTGGTTCATCGTAAAAAGCAGGAAGATCGTCAACCGAAATTCATTCAAGGAAACTCTAATTAGGAGGAGTTTGAGATGTCACGAAGTATGGCGTTACGCCTAACTGTTCTCCTTACCCTGCTGGCTTTAAGCCTCACAGCTTGCGGCGGGGAGGCACCAGAAGTCGTGGGTGGTTTCGAGATCCCCGTTGTGGAAGAGGGCAAGTTCAATATTGCCATGGTTCTGATTGGTCCTCACGACGATGGTGGCTGGTCCCAGGCGCACTTCGAAGGTCTACAATTTGTCGAAGAGAATGTGCCGAATGTCCACATTGCCTATATCGAGAATGTGCCCGAGGGAGCCGATTCAGAGCAGATTTTCCGCAGCCTCTCGCGGAAAGGCTTTGATCTTATCTTTGGCACTTCCTTCGGCTACATGGATCCCATGGAAGTCCTCGCCGAAGAGTTCCCGGATGTCATGTACATCCACATCTCGGGTATTAAGTCCAACATGACCAACTTCGGTAACCTGTTCGGTGCTATGGAAAACATGAAGTACGCGGCAGGAATGCTCGCCGGCGCACGGGCCAAAATGGATGGAAACCCGAAGCTGGGGTACATGGCAACTTTCCCGATCCCAGAGGAGATCCGCCTCGGCAACGCAATTGCGTTGGGGATGAAGGTGACCTGCCCGGAGTGCACGCTGGATATCCGCTGGATCAACACCTGGCATGATCCCATCATCGAGAAAGAGGCCGCAGCCTCGTTGTTCGATGCCGGTGCTCAGGTAGTATTCACGGGTGCTGACACTCCTGCGGTCGCCGATGTAGCCCAGGAAAAGGGCAAGTGGGGCGTCACCTATGACTGGTACGGCTCCTGCAAGATTGACGCCTGCCTGACCGCGCCCTACTGGGTTTGGGGACCGGTATACAAAGAGATCGCCGAGGGTGTGATCGCTGGAACCTATACCCCCGGTTGGGATTACTTTGATGGTGATACCGGAGCGCTCGGTCTGTACGGCTTTATGGAGGGTGAGGAATTAACCCCCGGCGTAGCTGAGCTTCCGGAAGATGTGATCCAGGCTGTTCGTGACCTGGTGGCCGGCACCTTGGTAGGAGAATTCACTCGCTTTGATGTGTTCTCGGGTCCGATCAATGACAATCAAGGCAACTTGATTGTTCCCGAGGGTGAAGCGCTTGAGCAAGTTGACCTGGATGCTTTCCCCGAGTACGGATTAGGCTGTGAGTACTGCATGAAGTGGTGGGCTGAGGGCATCACTGGGGAACTGCCTGAGTAGTTCACATAAATGTGAAAAGAATGGGTCGACGCCTGATACGGGCGTCGACCCATCATCTTCGAGAACCCTGTCTGGAATGGAAATCGGAGCTGAGTATGGATGACCATCTCAATGTTGTTGAGTTAAGAGGAATTTCCAAGCGGTTTCCCGGTGTCATAGCGAATGACCGTGTTGATTTCACCTTGCAGTCTGGTGAGATCCATGCCTTGTTGGGCGAAAACGGCGCAGGCAAGAGCACCTTGGTGAATATCCTCACCGGATTGTATAGACCCGATGAAGGTACGATCTGGGTTGATGGTGCGTATGTCGATCTGCGCTCCCCTCGAGATGCCATCAAGTACGGGATTGGCATGGTCCACCAGCATTTTATGTTGGTGCCCACTCAAACTGTAACGGAAAATATCCTCCTAGGTCTCGATGAACCGCGCTTCAGCATGAACTTATCTCATTATGACGAAATCATCTCCGATCTCGGGGACCAGTATGGTCTCCAGGTCGATCCGCGAGCAAGGATCTGGCAATTGTCCGTCGGAGAACAGCAGCGTGTGGAGATTTTAAAGATGCTCTACCGCGGGGCGAATGTGCTCATTATGGACGAGCCAACGGCGGTCTTGGCCCCGCAGGAGATTAAAGAACTGTTCACTACACTTCGGTCCATGATTGCCGAGGGGAAATCAATCATTTTTATCAGCCACAAGCTCGATGAAGTCATGGCTATTGCAGATCGGGTTACGATTTTGCGCAAAGGGAAGCTTAGCGCCGAGGGTTTGCTCACTAAAGAGATAACGAAGCAGGAGCTGGCGCGTGAGATGGTAGGTCGCGACGTACTCTTTCGATTAAGTAAGATCGAGAAAGCTCCTGGAGAAACTGTCCTGTCTGTAGAAGGACTCGAGGCGTTGAATGATAAAGGTCTTCAGGCTTTGCGAGGCGTCTCCATACATGTCGCGGCTGGTGAGATCGTCGGCGTAGCCGGTGTGGCAGGAAATGGGCAATCGGAGTTGGCTGAAGCGATTACAGGTCTTCGCCCGATCACAAAAGGCAAAGTGGTTGTGCATGGGGAGACCATCATTGAAGGAAGCGTGTCAGGGCAACGTAGATCGAAACATGTAAGACAGGTAATCGATGCAGGCGTTTCACATGTTCCTGAAGATCGAACCCATGTCGGCACAGCCCCGAACCTCAGCATCACTGACAACCTGATCATGAAGGGTTATCGAGAACCTCCGATCGCGAGAGGGTGGTCTATAGACCACATCTCTGCAAACACACAAGCAGAAACGCTGCGTGAAGCCTATGACATCATCGTGCCGACTGTGGATACACCCGCCCGCTTGCTCTCGGGGGGAAATCTGCAACGCTTGATTCTAGCGCGCGAGATCTCCTGCGAGCCAAAGTTAATGATTGCTATGCAGCCAACACGCGGCTTGGACGTTGGGGCGATCGAATCCGTCCAACACTTGCTGCTCCAGCAGCGTGAGAATGGTGCTGCGATCCTTCTGATCTCCGAGGAACTGGAAGAACTCATCTCACTATCCGACCGCATCTACGTGATCTATGAGGGTGAAATCATGGGGGAGGTTTCAGAAGCCACCCCTGAAACGATCGGTTTGATGATGACCGGAACGCGGAAAACAGATCTTAAGGACACGAGGAAGGTGAGTCAATGACGACAAGTCCTTCATCCATACCACAAGATCGAACTAAAAAACGTTTTCGTCTTCGGATTGAGCCCCGCATGGAGCAGCCGGGGTGGCTGGCATTTATCGTTTCGCTTGGGGCTGTAATCTTTGCATTGGCGCTTGGCGCAATCGTATTAAAGCTCGTGGGAGGGGATCCCATCCGAGCCTATGCTTTCATGGCCAAGGCAGCCTTTGGTAATATCGGCGTGTTCTCCGACACTTTGGTAAAAGCTACACCGCTCATCCTCGTCAGTTTGGCGGCGGTTGTCGCGTTCAGGATGCGCTTGTGGAATATTGGCGCTGAAGGTCAATTCTTTTTGGGTGCCTTCGGGGCCAGTGCAGTCGTACTTGCACCTATTCTTCCGCCAGAGACTTCGCCGTGGCTGATGATCCCGGCGATGATGGTCATGGGTATGCTCGCGGGCGCTCTATGGGGGTTTATCCCTGGCTACTTGAGAGCGAAATACAATGTCAATGAAATCATCTCGACGCTGATGATGAACTACATCGCTGTGGCGTGGAATAACTATTTTATCTTTGGAGTATGGTCAGAAGGTGGATTCCAGATGAGCCGTCAGTTTCCCAAAACAGCCTGGCTGCCGCGACTGACGGATTACTCAACCCAGTTTCCAACGTTACGGGGGCTTACCATCCATCTTGGATTGGTCATTGGCATGATTGCCGCTGGGGTGGTGTGGTGGATTCTGTACCGCAGCCGGTGGGGGTATGAGATCCGGTTGATCGGCGACAACCCACGCGCCGCGCGTTACGCGGGGATCAACATCGTGAGAAACACGATCTTGGTGATGATGCTTTCCGGTGCTTTGGCGGCGTTGGGTGGAATGCTTGAGATCTCTGGAGTTGTACACCGCCTACAGGGTTCGATCTCATCCGGCTACGGCTTCACCGGGATTATCATCGCTTGGCTGGCGAAGCTCAACCCCATCCTGGTCGTTCCGATCTCGATTCTATTCGGTGGGCTGATCCTAGCTGGACGGGAGATACAACCATCCGGCATTCCGATGCTCATTCAGGGGATAATCCTGGTCTGTTTAATAGGAAGCGATTTCTTATTCCGCAATCGGATTCGGTTCATACGAGTAGGGCAGGAGGCGTAAACATGGATCCAATCATCATCCTGCAGGCAGGCGTCGCCTCCGGAACGGTTCTTCTTTTCGCCACCATTGGGGAGATCTTCACCGAAAGGTCGGGGATATTGAATCTTGGCCTTGAGGGGATGATGCTCATCGGCGCCATGAGTGCCTATAAAACAGCCTTGGCGACCGGCAATCCCTGGCTGGGAATGTTCGTCGGGATGCTTTTCGCCGGCTTGCTGAGTCAGGTCCATGCACTCATCACGATCCAGTTTCAGGCTGACCAGGTTGTAAGCGGCTTGGCCCTGACGTTCCTCGGAACAGGTCTAAGCTTGGTTTTTGGCGAGGGGTTAAGCAAGGCTGGGGCTGTTGCCCTTTTACCCTCGTTTAGCATTCCAGGTTTGGCGAGCATACCTTTTATTGGCCCTATCTTGTTTGAAAACCAAAACGTGATGGTTTATCTAGGGTATCTGTTGATCCCTGTCGCTTGGTATTTTATAAACCGCACGCGACCAGGGTTGCATCTGCGAGCGATTGGTGAATTTCCGGCAGCCGCGGATGCCTTGGGTATCAACGTAAACCGCCTGCGCTATTTCTATATATTGGTCGGCGGGATGCTCGCTGGTGTTGCTGGGGCGACGATCAGCCTGGCTGTTTCACCAGGGTGGTTCAGCCACCTCACGACATCCGGCCAGGGGTGGATTGCCATCGGTCTGGTGATCTTCGCTCAGTGGGATCCGATTCGCGCAGCTGGAGGGGCTTACGCTTTCGGCGCTCTCCGTCGAATGATCCTTGACATCCAAGGACCGATGAAGATTCTTGGTCTTCGTAACCCGTTCTTTTACAACCCTTATTGGGGATTTTTCCTGCAGATGCTGCCCTACGCATTTACCATCGTCGTCCTCGTTATCGGCTCACGCGAGGCTATCCGAAAGCGCTTGGGCGCACCTGCGGCGCTGGGCTTGCCTTACATCCGCGGTGAACGAGGGCTGTAGGATGGCGAACTTTATTGGCTATCGCTGTTCCATATGTGCTCAGGAATTCGGACCAGACGATGTCCAATATACCTGCCCGCATGACGGCGGGAATCTAGACGTGATCCTGGATTACGACAGGATTCGTCGTGATGTATCCCCTGGTGACATCAGACGTTCGCCGGACACTTCCATCTGGCGATATTTGCCTTTACTCCCGGTACAAGACCCGGGGCATTATGGAACACCATTAAGGGCAGTGGGTTGGACGCCGCTTTTTGATTTGCAGCCGATCGCCGGGAGATTGAATCTTGGGAAACTCTGGTTGAAGGATGATGGGCGAAACCCAACCGCTTCTTTTAAAGACCGCGCCAGCGCCGTCGCAGTTGCCCGTGCGCAGGAGATAAGCGCAGATGTGATCGTAACCGCGTCAACCGGCAATGCCGGCGCGGCGCTGGCAGGCATGGCGGGAGCGGCAAAGATGCCCGCCGTTATCCTCGCCCCGAAGACAGCTCCTCCAGCAAAGATCGCGCAGCTCCTGATTTTCGGTGCACGCGTGGTCCTCGTCGAAGGCACCTATGATGACGCTTTTGATCTCACCATTCGGGCGGCAGAGCACTTCGGCTGGTATTGCCGAAATACGGGCTACAATCCTTTCACGGCGGAAGGAAAAAAGACCGCATCTTTTGAAATATGTGAGCAATTATCGATGGAGATCGATGAAAAGAGCTCCGGAAAGGAGCGGTGGCTCACGCCGGATGCTGTTTTCGTATCCGTCGGTGATGGGAACATCATCTCCGGTCTGCATAAAGGCTTTAAGGATTTGTATGAATTGGGTTGGATCGACAGAATCCCGCGGCTTTATGGGATCCAATCTGAGGGATCGGCTGCGATTTATAACGCCTTCCGGGCCGGCTCGGAGGATATCCAACCCGTGAGTGCAAATACCCTGGCGGATAGCATCTCGGTGGACCTGCCACGGGATGGTCTTCGCGCCTTGCGAGCGGCAAGGGAAACCGGCGGAGCCTATCTAGCAGTTCCAGATTCCGCCATTTTAGATGCGATTGCAGAGCTTGGTAGAGATGCGGCTGTATTCGCTGAACCCGCCGGGGCGGCTGCCTATGCCGGGCTCTTAACTGCAGTTGAGAAGAACCTTCTTACGCAGGGAGATCGGGTTGTTGTGCTGAATACCGGCAATGGGCTGAAAGATGTGGCCCGGGCGATGGATGCCGCCGGTGAGCCACTTATGATTGAACCGACACTCGAAGCACTCCAAAGCGCTTTGGATGCTGCGGTGAAGTAGAACGGCGGAGGATGAATCGAATGACGGAATCCGAAATCAACATCTCTGTCGCAGTGCCGGTTTATAACGAAATCGAGTCCCTTCTGGAACTCTACGACCGGGTGAAGGCGGTCTTGGATGACCTGGGTGAGCCATGGGAGCTCATTCTCATCGATGATGGATCGACGGATGGCTCCTCGGCGTGGATCGAAGCGATAAGCGAAGAAGATCCACGTGTAAAACCGTTGATTCTCGCCCGGAATTTTGGGCATCAAATCGCTGTGACCGCGGGGATGGATTTCAGCCAGGGCCGCGCCGTGATCATCATGGATGCTGATTTGCAGGACCCACCTGAGATCATCTCCGATTTGGTTGAGAAATGGAGCGAGGGTTATGAAATCGTGTACGCCGTGCGCACGGAGCGTGAGGGCGAGACCTGGTTTAAGAAGACCACAGCAGCTTTGTTTTATCGCTTGATCAACCGCATCACCGATGTTGAGATCCCGCTCGATACCGGGGATTTCCGGCTGATGGACCGGCAGGCTGTCGATGCGCTGACGCAAATGCGCGAGAGGCATCGTTTTCCAAGGGCCATGGCTGCATGGGTTGGCTTCCGCCAGACCGGAGTGCCATATAAGCGAGCTGCGAGATTCGCTGGAGAGACGAAGTATCCGTTTCGCAAAATGCTGCGCCTGGCGCTCAATGCCATCACGGGTTTTTCCTACTTTCCGCTCCAGATCGCGACCTACTTGGGCTTTTTCGCCGCGGGGGTGAGTATTATCGCCATACCCATTGTGATTGCGTTTAGACTGGTTGGGAACCAGGCGTTTTTTGGTCAGGCAACAACCTTGATCGCGGTATTATTTCTTGGAGGCGTGCAGTTAATCTCTCTTGGGATCCTCGGCGAATACATCGGTCGAATTTACGATGAAGCTAAAGGCCGACCGCTCTATATTGTGCGGAAACCCATCCATTTAGATAATAAAAATTCATCCAAAGGAAGGTAACACGAAACATTATGATCGATCTCACCATTAATAAAGATAGGCTGGAGAAAACCATCGAGAGAGTTCGGGAGCGCAATTTCATCATCCCAACTTTTGCGCAGATGAAAGACCCGAGCTTGATCCCCGATTCAATTAAAGAGAAGCTTCGTTCACTCGAGCTTTGGGATGTGACACCCGAGAATCTCTTTCGTATCACCTGGAAGAATGAACCGACGGCGAAGGGCGGCGGCTACGGAGGGGTGAACTACCTGGAGATACCGAGTTCACTCACCGGCGTGGACGCTCGCATCATCGCCTTGGTTGGGAAGTGGATGCCGACCGGATCGCATAAAGTGGGGGCGGCGTTCGGTTGCCTCGTACCCCCGCTTGTGACGGGACAGTTTGATCCGACGACTCAGAAGGCGGTTTGGCCGTCAACGGGAAACTACTGCCGGGGAGGGGCGTACGATTCATCCCTGCTTGCTTGTCAGTCGATTGCTATACTGCCAGAGGGTATGAGCCAGGAACGCTTCGATTGGTTATCCAATATTGCCGGAGAGGTCATTAAGACTCCCGGCACGGAGTCAAATGTAAAAGAAATCTTTGATAAGTGCTGGGAATTGAAGGCTTCAGGTGAAGATTTGATGATCTTCAACCAGTTCGAAGAATTCGGCAATTACCTGTGGCACTATGACATCACCGGCCACGCGATGGAGGAGGTCCTTCAAAAGGAGCTCCGGCCGAACGACAACTACGCCGGCGTAGTGCTGACGACCGGGTCGGCGGGGACGATCGCTTGCGGGGATTACCTGAAGCAGCTCTTCCCCGCGAGCAGAATTGCGGCCGGCGAAGCCTGGCAATGCCCGACCTTGCTCGAGAACGGTTTTGGAGAACATCGCATCGAGGGCATCGGCGATAAGCACGTCCCTTGGATCCACAATGTGAAGAACACCGATATGATCATCGCACTGGACGATAACGTGATTGTTAACTTGGCCCGCCTTTTCAACGAGCCAGCAGGCCATAAGTATCTGGTTGAAAAAGGTGTGCCCGAGGCTTTTATTAAGAACCTGGAGTTGCTAGGCTTTTCCAGCATCGCCAACCTCGCAATGGCGATTAAGTTCGCGAAATACTATGAACTGGGCGAAAACGATATTGTGCTCACGGTTTTTACCGATTCCATGGAGCTCTATCAAAGCCGGTTGAAGGAGATGCATGAAGAATTCGGTGAATATCAGGAGATGGACGCTGCAGCCCACTTCGCCCGCGATCTGAACGGGTTGAAAACGGATCAAATGCTGGAAACTCGCTACACAGACCGACGCAGGATCCATAATCTGAAATACTACACCTGGGTTGAGCAGCAGGGTCGCACCTACGAGGAGATTCTCGCTCAATGGAATGATCGGGATTATTGGACATCGATCCAGAAGATGGGGCCCGAGATTGATCGGCTTATTGATGCGTTCAACGAGCGGGTTGGATTGATATAAAGACGCTTGTTCAAAGGTGAACCTGGTTGTGAAGCAAGGCGGATGTCCCATTCCATCGTCAGAACGGAGTGTGGAACATCCGCCTGTTTGTATCGAGCACGATCGGTTATGACCTTTTCCTGATATCCTGGAGACGGTCCGTTTCCTCACTTAAAATTGGGCGTGATGGAAGAAATTTATCCAGAAGATCTCATCCTGGTAGCGGTAATGAAAGACCCGCGTGATCTGGAGATCGCCAGAGTCTTGGGTTGGTACCGAATTCCGGTTCAAACCTCACCGAAAACCGTCCGTGTCGATTGGATGGCCTTCTTTCTCACCTCCGCCTTCGGCGAGGAGAGATGGTCTGTGCGATACATCGCCAAGGTCCTGGGGCATGAGTTGTTAACGAGAGGGGAACTTCTGCGGGAAGAAAGTGATCATCTCAGGGCAGATGAGCCGTACTTTAAGATATTATTGGGTCCGCTGCTTGAACTGCCTAGACCAATCCCGGCGGAAAAATGGCGTCGTTTTACATTCCTTTACACGACCGGTGAGCGCTTGACGCAGGCGAACGATGTTCGTGATTTGCGAGTTCCTCCATCCGCTGCGCGTGATCGTTTGTGGAAGCTCATCCGCGAGCGATTGGATAATGATGATGGTTTCTCTGCATCACCTGTGCAAGGTCATATTGAAAAATAGAACAGCTCAATTGGGATGCCAGAAACCTTGAATCATCCCACCAGGAACAGAGAGGAAGAGGAATGACAGCGATAATCATCCGGTCTGGAACGCTGGTCACCGCCAGCGAAGTAATTCGAGCGGATTTACTCATCCGCGATGAAAGGATCGCAGCAATTGGGGAAGACATCGCCGTCGATGATGCCGAAATCATCGACGCGGAGGGAAAGCTCGTTTTTCCTGGAGGGGTTGACCCACACACGCACCTCGACCTGCCCATGTTCGATACGGTCTCCTCCGATGATCACTACACAGGGCATAAGGCGGCAGCATTCGGCGGGACGACGACCGTGATGGATTTTGTGCCGCAAGATCAGCCTACGCTGCGGCAGGCGATTGAACATTGGCACCTCAAAGCGGATGAGAAAGCGGCGATCGATTTTGGCTTCCATATGAACATCACCAGCCTGGATGATGATGTCATGGCAGAAATCCCCGCGCTGCTCGACGAAGGGATTACGACATTAAAGGTGTTCACGGCCTATAACGGGCGTCTCCGACTCCAAGATGGAGAGATATTCCAGGTTATGCGGTTGGGGGCAGAGCATGGGATGCTCACGATGCTGCACGCCGAGAATGGGGATGTAATCGAGATCCTGACCGGTGAGGCGCTTGCGGCAGGGCATACCTCGCCTGAATGGCACGCGCTCACCCGACCGTCTTGGGGCGCCGTTGAGTCGGTATTGCGGGGGATCGCGCTGGCAGAACAAGCTGGATCGCCCATCTACATCGTGCATGTCAATACGGGAGGCGGATTGGATCAAATTCGCTACGCACGTCAGCGCGGTTTGCCGGTGATGGGGGAGACCTGCCCGCAGTATCTTTTCTTCACGATTGAGAATCTGCGAGGAGATGATGGCGCGAAATGGATATGCTCTCCCCCGATGCGGACTGAGCAGGATAACGAAGCGCTATGGCAGGGGCTTGCGGATGGCGGATTCCAAACCATCGGGACGGATCATTGTCCTTTCTTCTATAATGGGACCAAACCCATTGAGTATGAGGGGCAGAGCGTTAAAATACCCGGGAAGGAACTGGGCGCAAGTGACTTCACAAAAATCCCTAATGGGCTTCCCGGTGTTGGCGATCGGATGCCGATCCTCTGGTCGTACGGAGTCGGACAGGGAAGGATCACCCCCAACCAGTTCGTCGCGTTAACAAGCACGAACGCAGCGAAGATCTTCGGGCTGTATCCGCAGAAAGGTGCACTATTGCCTGGATCGGATGCTGACGTTGTGATATGGGACCCGGCGCGTGAAATAACCTACGGTGTGGAATTCGCCCGGCATCGTACGGATTACAATCTCTACGAAGGATGGCAATTGAAGGGGTACCCGGAGAAGGTGTTCCTGCGTGGACATCTAATCGTAGATGACGGCAAATGGCAGGGTAAGGCTGGGATGGGGCATTATCTCCATCGCCGCCCAGGCGGCGAGATTCTATGATGGCCTTGAAACGCGTCATCCCCGGTGCTAGAATCGGTAAACCTCGGATTGGTGGTCGTTCACAGGGTGGATCTGTGACCGGCGTTGAGCGGCCTCGCTCACCGTAAAGTGCCACCGGATCCTCGACCCTCTCAGTAGAAGCGAATATGACTCTTTGGAAGAAGTATCTGCAACCCTCGACCGTCGAAGATGTACTAACAGCGCTGGGCGTAGAACCCGAGCGCTCCGCTATCATCGCTGGTGGCACCGACCTTCTGCTCGATCTCCAGCAAGGCCGGCATTCACCGGTTGATACATTGGTCGATGTAACTCAAATCCCTGAAATGACGGCGATTCAGAAGCAGGATGGTTTCCTTCACATCGGCGCAGCTGTACCGCTTCATGAAATTGTTCTGGATGTCAGCATCCACAATCACGCTCAAGGGATCGCCGAAGCGTGTGAGCTGATCGGAGGACCCCAGGTTCGTAATGTGGCAACGCTTGGAGGCAATGTTGGGCATGCACTTCCAGCTGGTGACGGGACGATCGCACTCATCAGCATGCGGGCGGAAGCCCAACTCGCTTCCTCGGAGGGGCGAAGGTGGCTTCCTGTTGAGATGCTCTTCGAGGGACCAGGTCAACCGAGCTTCGATCGAGCACGAGAGATTATCGTCGCTTTTCGCTTTCCGCTGCGCGGTGAAAGAGAAGGCTCGGCATTTAAGCGGGTTATGCGCCCTCAAGGTGTAGCCATCGCGATATTGAACATGGGCATCTGGCTGCGCTGCGGAAGCGGCGATAAAGTCGAGGATATTCAAATTGCTGTCGGACCCGCTGGGCCGCGGCCGCTTCGGGCGCTAAAGACGGAGGCGGTCTTGCGCGGTCAATCTTTTGAACCTGCAAACAATCAGAGCGCAATTCAACAACTGCTGCAAGAAGTAAAATTAAGAACTAGCGCGCATAGATCGACGAAGGCTTATCGGGAACATATCCTGCCGACGTTATTCACCCGCACGCTCGCGGAAGCATGGGGACGGGCTGCGAGCGAACAAGAATGAAACCTAAGTAATGGACTTGGAAACGATGAAATTTTGGTTAAACGGAGTAGAGAAGGAGATCGATGTTCTCCCCGGGGAGATGCTTTCTGATCTTCTCCGGACTCGTATTGGGATGACTGGCACGAAGATCGGGTGCGGCGAAGCGGAGTGCGGCGCCTGTACTGTTTTGATCGATGATGCCCCGATTCTCTCCTGTGTTTATCCGGCAGCCCGGGCGGATGGACGAAAGATCTTAACGATCGAAGGGTTGGCGCAGGATGGTCATTTGCACCCGCTGCAGGAAGCTTTTGTTCAATATGGTGCCTTGCAGTGTGGCTTCTGCATACCGGGACAGATCATGACCGCCGCGGCTCTTATAAAGAAGAACCCGAACCCCAGCGAAATGGAGATCCGGGATGCTTTGAAGGATACGCTCTGCCGCTGCGCCGGGTACCCGACGATTATCCGGGCTGTCCAGGCGGCCGCCAGGACAATGAGCACAGGTGATCCGATCCCTCCGCTGGAGTTGGATGAATCTGAGGAGATGAACGCGGTCGGTCATATACAGCCGCGCCCGGATTCCGTCGAGAAGGTGACCGGGAATGCACGATTTGCCGATGACCTTCAATTCCCGGGCATGCTTGTTGGACGCGCATTGCGGGCGGGAGTTCCTCATGCAATCCTTAAACGGTTAGACATACAGGCGGCGATCAGCAGCCCAGGTGTATTGGCTGTACTTGTTGCGGAGGACATCCCCGGTGAACGCAATCATGGTCTAGTCATTAAGGATTGGCCCACCCTCGTCGGCGTGGGCGAGAAAGTGCGCTATGTCGGTGACGCCGTGGCGCTCGTCGCCGCGGAGACACTTGATGATGCGGAGAGGGCTTTGTCGTTGATCGAGATGGAGTTTGATACTTTGCCGGTCGTGGTGGATCCAGTCTCTGCGTATGAAACCTCAGCAGAGAAAGTCCATGATGGCGGTAACCTGTTAAAACACATCAAGGTTCGCAAGGGTGATGTGGAAATTGGCTTTGAAGGCGCGGAAATCAGCATCGAAGGAGTATTTCACACGCCGTCTACCGATCACGTCTTCCTTGAGCCTGAATGCAGTATCGCTGTTCCCACCGCAGATGGACGTATGGAAATTTATGTCGGTTCGCAGATACCGTATGCCGATCGTGAACAGGTGGCTCGAAGCCTGGGCTTGCCGGATGAGCATGTGCGCGTGATCGGGACGCCGATTGGGGGCGGATTCGGCGGCAAGGAGGATATCGCCGGGCAAATCCATGCCGCTTTGCTCGCGAAAGTTTGTGACAGGCCCGTGAAGATCCTTTTCGACCGGCAGGAAAGTCTGCTTGTGCATCCCAAACGACACGCAACGCAGCTCCGCGTCCGCATTGGAGCCAAACAGGATGGTACGTTGACGGCGGTCGAGACCGAGCTGTTCGGAGATACAGGTGCGTATGCCTCCCTCGGGGAGAAAGTGATGACCCGAGCGACAACTCACTCGACAGGTCCATATAACATCCCCCATGTTCGGGCGGATTGCTTCGCCATGTACACCAATAACCCCCCGGCAGGCGCATTCCGGGGTTTTGGCGTTACGCAGTCATGCTTCGCAATTGAGTCGCTCATGGATGAATTGGCGCATACACTGGATATCGATCCTGTCGAACTTCGGCGCAAGAATGCATTACAAGTGGGTCACGTTACCAATACGGGTCAATTGCTGGGTGAAAGCGTTGGCTTGCTGGAGTGTATTGACCGGGTTGAAGACGAGCTTCGTAAGTTCTCTCCGGAAGGTAATCTATTCGATGCGAAAGTCGTTTCAGGACACCCCAACCGCCGCCGCGCTTGGGGCATCGCCGCAGCTTTTAAAAATACAGGGCTTGGCGGTGGGGCGCCCGATAAAGCGTCCGCTGAGGTGGAACTCTATCCCGATGGAACGGCGCAGGTGCGCACCTCCTCGGCGGATATGGGGCAGGGGTTAATGACCGTCCTCCAGCTGATCGCTGCGGAGGAACTCACCCTTCCTCCTGATAAGGTTCATGTCTTACTCTCTGATACCGACCTAACACCTGATGGCGGACCAACGACCGCTTCACGCCAAACTTATGTGACCGGAAATGCCGTGCGGCATGCTTCTATAGTCGTCCTTCAGGCGGTTCGCTCAACGCTGGCAGAGCGCTTTGATGTGCCACCGGCAACGATTCAATTCATCGAAGGGCTGGCTCATGTCGATGGGAAGCAGATAGAACTGGCTGAAACTATAGAGATCATGAAGGCTGCAGGACAGGAGCCGAAGGCACTTTATGAGTACTGGGCACCGAAGACCCAGCCGCTCGGAACGGGCGGGGATATGCATTTCGCTTATTCGTTCGCCGTGCAGGCTGCGGAGATCGAGGTCGATCTTGATACAGGTGAGGTGCAAGTCCTGCGCGTCATTGCCGCTAACGATGTTGGACGAGCGATCAACCCGCTGGGGTTGAGAGGACAGATCGAAGGTGGTGTGATGATGGGGCTCGGGAACGCGCTCACCGAGGAATTCATCGTTGAGGATGGCTATGTGTTCACCGATCGTATGGCGCGCTATCGCATGCCTTCGATTGTTCAGGCGCCGGAGATCATCCCCATTGTTGTGGAACACCCTGCTTCTGAAGGACCTTATGGGGCAAAGGGAGTGGGGGAAATCTCGAGCATCCCGACAACACCGGCGATAACGAATGCGATCAACAATGCTTGCGGTATACGAGTTCGTTCGCTTCCTGTAGATCAAGATTGGCTCGCCTTGGAGTTGGCGAAGGCGGGAGGCGAAAATCGTGAGTGAGGCGCTGAAATGGTTGGACTGGGCGCGCGAGATTCAATCCCTCGCGCACACAAGTTTGCATTATGCTCAGAACCCTTTTGAGACCTCGCGCGCTCAGCGGCTATTGGAAATTGCATCAGAAATCGTGGCCGAGAATAGTGAGATGGAAGCCCAAGAGGTGTTAGTGGCGTTCACGGCGCAACCCGGCTACATAACACCGAAGGTCGACGTACGTGCTGCGGTGTTCCGGGACGGAGAACTGCTGCTGGTGCGTGAAGTGATGGATGGGTTATGGACTTTACCTGGCGGGTGGGCTGATGTAGGTGAGACGCCCAGCTTGGCGGCAGAGCGTGAGGTTCAGGAAGAAACCGGGCTGACAGTTCGTGCCGTCCGCCTCGTCGGTGTTTACGACGCGAACCGTTTACCCGGGGAACTGCCGCTTTATCACGCCTATAAGCTGCTCTTTCTCTGTGATCCGGGCAAGGGGATCCTGAAGACGAGCGAGGAGACATCTGAGGTCGCTTTCTTCCCGATTGACGAGCTGCCTTCAACGCTCTCAAGCTATAGGACGACGCCGCGGCATATCCAGGATGCGATCGCTGTTAACCAAAACCCAGATATTTCAGCAGTCTTCGACTAGGGTGGAGGCGATGATGTTAATCAAGAATGCAAGAGTGGTCACATGGGACGAACCGAACGAGATCCTCGAAGATCATGCCGTTTGGATTGAATCAGGTTTCATAACAGAGATAGGTCCTTCGGTTGAACTAGCCTCCAGCCACTCGGGCGATGAAGTTCTCGACGCCCGCGGTCAATTGCTCATGCCGGGAAATCTCTGCGCGCATACGCACTTTTACGGCGCTTTTGCGCGCGGGATGGCAATTCCGGGGCGCGCCCCCAAGGATTTCCCTGAGATCCTGCGCAAGCTTTGGTGGCCATTGGACAAATCACTAACAGAAGAAGATGTGCGTTATTCCACCCTCGTATGCCTCATCGACGCCATCAAGCACGGGACAACCACATTAATCGACCACCATGCTTCCCCAAATTTCATTCACGGATCGTTGGATGTGATCGCCGATGCATTGACAGAATCCGGGATGCGAGGTGTCCTCTGCTATGAGGTCACTGATCGCGATGGGGAGGAGAAAGCCCAGGCCGGGATAGATGAAAACGTTCGTTTTATCGAGCGTTGCCGGAACGAGCAGGTTGCAGGGGGGAGAGTTGCGGCCACCTTTGGCTTGCACGCCAGCCTTACGCTTTCAGAGCGCACTCTGGGTTTATGCCGATCAGCTGCAGCGGAGGGCACTGGTTTTCACATCCATGTCGCCGAGCATGAGGTGGATGAAGATGACAGTCTCGAGAAATCAGGCAAGCGAGTGGTCAATCGTTTGAATGATCATGGTATTCTGGGGGAGAGGACGATCGTCGCTCATGCAATCTATGTTGATGCGCGCGAGGTGGAATTATTGGCCGAGAGCGGGACGTGGGTCACGCATCAACCTCGTTCGAATATGAACAACGGAGTTGGGGTCGCAGATGTCGAATCCTTAATGCAGGCGGGCGTGAAGGTTTGCCTGGGAAACGATGGTTTCTCAAACGCGATGTGGGAGGAATGGAAGGCAGCTTATCTCCTCCATAAAGTCTGGCACAGGGATCCCCGCAGAATGCCAGGAGATGTTTTGGCCAGGATGGCTGTAGATCACAACGCTGAATTAGCACACCAATTCTTCCCAGAAGGTGTTCTTGGTAGGATCGCGCTTGGAGCGCACGCCGATTTGATCCTGGTGGATTACCACCCAACCACCCCACTATCGGGGGGCAACTTGCCATGGCACATTCTCTTCGGGTTTCACGAATCGATGGTCACCAGCACGATTGTCGCTGGTAAGATCCTCATGCGAGATCGCGAGCTTTTAACGCTTGATGAAGAACAGATCACCGCGCGGTCGCGTGAACTCGCCTCTAACGTTTGGGAACGATATCAGACTTATGTGCCGGAAGATTAGTGCCCCTTCCATGTGCATTGGATGGATTACGAAGGCAGGGTCGACGCTGCTGAAGTGCCCTCCAATCCAGGTGGGTCGTGTACAAGAAACCGGCGTTATTTCTATAAGGGAGGTTGCATGTCAGAGAAAATGATTCTTACACTGGCAATCATTGGCGGCACCGGAAAACTCGGCCCAGGACTGGCGGAGCGCTGGGCAGGCGCGGGATATCGCGTGGTTATCGGTTCACGCAAGGCCGAGAAGGCTCAGCGGATCGCGACCGAATTGAACGAGGCGCTCGGGGTTGAGACGATTGTGGGCCTGGAGAACGCGGAAGCGGCGTCTCTGGCGGATATATGCATTCTCACCGTGAAAGCGAGTGCACATGAAGCCATCGTCGATCAGATTAAGGATGTCTTGAAGGGAAAAATCGTCGTCGATACGACCGCACGGGTCGATTTCAAGGATCCCCAACCGCCTGCACCTCCGGCAGCAGCGAGAATGGCGCAGGAGCAGTTCGGGTCGGAAGCGCGTGTCGTTGCTGCATTCCAGACAGTCCCGGCCCATCGGTTGAAAGAGGACCTGGATCAGCCGCTTGATCTGGACGTCCTCGTTTGTTCCGACGATCGGGAAGCAGCGCAAGAGGTGATAAAGCTCGCCGAAGGGGCGGGCATGAATGCTTTTTACGCCGGCGGGCTGGACAATGCGATTACGCTAGAAGGCATCTCGGCTCTTTTGATCAGCCTGAATAAACATCATGATGCCAAAACGGCGACATTCAAGGTCTCGGGTCTGAACGCTGGATGAGTCGGCAGCAACTGATTTTTACTGCGCTGCCGGATATCCCTCTCGTCCGTCCGGGTGACGATCTTGTCGCGATTACGCTCGCGGGGTTGAGCGCCGCAGGGGATGCATTGCGCGATGGCGACGTGATCGTGGTCGGGCAGAAGATTATCTCGAAGGCGGAAGGGCGTTTCCTAGATCTGAACCAGATTCACCCCTCGCCCGAGGCGGGTGCGCTTGCGGAGGAGACCGGCAAGGATCCGCGACTGGTGGAGCTCATCCTGCGCGAGAGCGTGGAAATCCTGCGTAAGCGGGAGGGTTTGATCATCGTCGAGCATAAACTTGGGTTCGTGTGCGCTAACGCAGGGATCGACCGCTCCAATGTCGAGAACGAGGAGGGCGGCGAATGGGTACTCCTGCTTCCAGAAGACCCTGAGATGTCGGCCAGAGAACTGCGCGACGGACTTTGTACGGCAAGCGGGGTAGAGATCGGTGTCTTAATTAACGACTCACACGGTCGGTCCTGGCGCATGGGAACGGTGGGGGTTTGCATCGGCGTGGCTGGGTTTCCTGCCGTAGTCGATCTGCGCGGGCAGAAGGATCTCTTCGGTTATACCTTGCGCAGCACTGTAATTGGGCTCGCGGATGAAATCGCAGCGGGCGCATCCGCGATTATGGGGCAGGCGGATGAGAAACTACCGGTGATTCACGTTCGCGGTCTGCCATACCCCTTAAGAGAGGGATCCCTATCGGAAATTCTCCGGGAGAAGGAATTGGATTTGTTCCGATAGGTTAATGGGGTGGCGTTCGAAAATGCCCCCCCCCATGTCGCCCGCCGCCGGGTAGTCCATCCGAACGACGGGAATAACGCCGGTTTGAAGACGATATCTAAGACCCATCTTGGAATTCTGGATGGAATGCGGAAAAGGAGCAGTGAATTTGAACTCAATCCCGGAATCACACCGTGATTTGATCACGGATGATAAGAAAGCATTTGCATCTCTTGCTACATTGATGGACGACGGCAGCC
Source organism: Anaerolineales bacterium (assembly GCA_034430795.1). Lineage (GTDB taxonomy): Bacteria > Chloroflexota > Anaerolineae > Anaerolineales > E44-bin32 > E44-bin32. The sequence goes on from DAOUDJ010000217.1 coordinate 18,872, forward strand.
CTCAAGTGACGCCAGTGTGGTTCGATATAGAAGGCGATTTTCTGAGAATAAACACCGTCAGAGGGCGTGTTAAAGATAGGAATATGGCCTCGCGGGGGCAAGTAGCGGTTCTGATCATGGATCCTGAGGATCCGTATCGATATATCCACATCCGCGGGACCGTTGTCGCTGAACGCGAGGAGGATGCCGTCGAACATACACATTTGCTTGCGAGGAAATATTTAGGCGTTGATAAGAACCCATGGCATGAGGGACAATCTCGAGTCATCTTCCTGATCCGGCCGGACGCTGTGAGCACGATGGGATGAACGAATTAGCTTTGACGCTCTATCGAATTATCCAGGAGCGCCGCTCGATCCGCCGGTTTGATGGCTCTTCGATACCACCCGAAATCCTCCAGCGCGTATTGGATGCTGCGACAATGGCGCCATCTGCTCACAACCGGCAACCCTGGCGTTTCGTGATCCTCACAACTTTCGATGACAGGCGGTCCCTTGCGAATGCGCTGGGCGAACGGCTGCGTGAGGATAGGCTAGGCGATGGAGATGCCCCCAGCCTGATTGAGAGGGATGTGGCTCAATCAATAGAGCGGATCTCTAACGCTCCGGCGGTTGTGATCTGCTGCTTAGCGATGGAAACCTTGGATGTTTATCCTGATGAACGGAGGCTCACAGCAGAATACAATATGGCGGTTCAAAGTGTATCCATGGCTGCGCAGAACTTGCTTCTTGCAGCCCATGCCGAGGGGCTGGGTGCGTGCTGGCTGTGCGCACCACTCTTCGCAAAAGATTTAGTCCGGAAGGAACTGAGTCTTCCTGAGGGGTGGGAACCTCAAGGGTTGATCATACTCGGTTATCCTGCGGAGGCGGGCCAGGAACGCCCGCGCCGCTCAATAGAAGAAGTGTCACTATGGCGCTGAAGATCACGGCACTCGCTGGTGGAACGGGTGGGGCGAAACTCGTAGATGGTCTGACTGGGTTATTGGGTCCGGACATGTTGACCCTTGTAGTTAATACCGGAGACGATTTCGAGCATCTGGGGCTCGCTATCTCACCCGATCTTGATACCGTGACGTACACATTGGCTGGTCTCGCTAATCCCCAGTCAGGGTGGGGTCGGACGGATGAGACCTGGAATTTCCTACAAACATTGAAAGAATTTGGAAGCCCGGTCTGGTTCCGGCTGGGGGATCGAGATTTGGCGCTTCATGTCGAGCGAACACGCAGGATGAAAGCCGGGCAACCCTTGAGTGAGGTGACCCGGACGTTCTGCCGCCTATTTGGTATTGATCACGTTATTTTGCCCATGACCGATGACCAGGTACGAACGATTGTTGAGACGGATGACGGGGATCTTCCCTTCCAGGAATATTTCGTTAAGCACTTGCATGAACCGGAGGTGCGAGGATTTCGGTTTGAAGGCATCGAACATGCGGAACCAGCGCCGGGATTCCTGCTGGCGATTGATGATTCCGATGCTGTGATTCTCTGTCCTTCCAATCCTTGGGTTAGCATCGATCCGATCCTGGCTTTAAGCGGGGTGCGCAAAGCGCTCGAGGAGAAAGTAACGGTGAGTGTCTCCCCAATCATAGGAGGCCAGGCTGTTCGTGGCCCTGCAGCGAAGATGTTTGCAGCTATGGGAATTGAACCCTCCGCCTGCGCTGTCGCTGAGCATTACCGGCAGATCCTGTCGGGGATTTTAATCGACGACGTCGATGCTGAGCTCGCTCCTAAAATTGAAGCCCTTGGGATTAGAGTCAAAGTTACGCAAACAATGATGAGGACTCAACCCGATCGAAAAAGATTGGCGGAGGAAGTGCTGGCGTTCACAGCGGAGCTATTAAAAGCGGAGTCGCGGCGATGACTGTTTGGGCGATTGTCCCTGTGAAACCTTTAAGGACAGCGAAGTCGCGTTTGTCTAGCGTGCTGACCAGAGACGAGCGTGAGATCTTGAGTCAACGCATGCTGATTAACACTCTCGAACTGCTTCGAGAGGTAAAAGAAATCGAGCGGACGCTTGTCGTCAGCCGCGATACTAAAGCGCTCTCGATCGCTCGGAAACATGGTGCACGGACGGTGGCCGAGAATGGCGCACCGGAATTGAACAATGCACTGGTCCGAGCCACGATTGTCGCCCAGCAGTATGACGTGAGCGGGGTATTAATCATTCCGGCTGATCTGCCCTTGCTGAGGGTGGCCGATGTTGAAAAATTGATCTGCAGTGCAACAGATCCCCCCGTCGTGGTTATCGCCCCCGACCGTCATGGCACCGGAACCAATGCGTTGCTATCTTCACCGCCCGGTCTGATCGAGTATGATTTTGGCATCGACAGTTTCGAGCGGCATGTCACGCGTGCGAAGGACGCAAGCGTACGACTTGTCGTTTGTGAGATCCCGTCCATTGGGCTTGATGTTGACCTTCCCGAGGATCTTGAATACTTGCGCGAGGGCTTTAATGTCGAGTTTATTAAAGAGCTGGAGGAGAGTCATTCATGAGTCTGAAACGTGTTGCTTTGTACTTGCAAGATGCCCACGATCTTCGAGACGGATTGGACGTCGTCCGTTACGCAGAGAAGAAGGGGTTTGAAGCGGTCTGGCAGGCGGAATCGCGCCTGGTGCGAGATGCGATCGTTCCCATGGCAGCCTATGCAGCCGTCACCGAGCGAATAAAAGTCGGCTCGGGGGTGATTAACAATTGGACACGCAACATCGGCCTTCTGGCGGCTACGCTTCTCACGCTAGACGACCTGGCGCCGGATCGCGTGATCTGCGGCATCGGCGCGTGGTGGGATCCTCTGGCGAAGAATGTCGGAATCGAGCGGAGAAAGCCGCTCAAGGCGATGCGTGAGACCGTCGAAGTCCTGCGGCGCTTGCTGAACATGGAACGGGTGACATTCCACGGCGAGTTCCACAATGTGGAGGAGATCGAACTCGATGTCGTCCATGGGCGGCGCGAGCCTCGCAACGTTCCGATTTACATCGGCGCCACGGGGCCGAAGATGATGGAGCTGACGGGGGAGATCTCCGACGGCGCTGTGCTGAATTACTGCGTCCCTCCGGATTACAACGACCAGGCGCTGGAGATGCTTGAGCGTGGAGCGAAGAAGGCAGGTCGGAGGATCGATGACATCGACCGCCCGCAGCTGATCGTGTGCTCGATCGACCAGGATGAAAATGAGGCTTTTGATCGAAGCCGCGAATTGCTCACGCAGTACCTCGCCCAACAGCCGCACATCGCCAAGGCGAGCGGCGTAGCGCAGGAGGTGGTGGACGAGATCCAGTCGATATTGGGTTGGCCGGCTACGCACGAACAGATTCAACAGGCTAAACACTTCGTCCCCGATGAGCTCGTCGCCCGCATCACCGCCTCGGGCACGCCTGAGCAAGCGCGGTCGAAAGTTCAGGAGTACATCGACCATGGCGCAACGTGCCCGATACTTTATTCCGTCGGCGGGGATGTCAATCTGTTAATCGACACCTTCAGCCCTCAAGAGTAGGAGCGGCTGAGTGGCGGAGATCCAATACCTTATCCATAGGTGAGGGATTGATGGAGAACGCTAAAACTGAGGTTGCAAAGGCAATTCACAACAAACAGCCGAATTCGGCACACTGCTTCGTGTGTGGCAGGGAGAATGCAAATGGGCTGGGACTTTCTTTTTATGAAGTGGGTCCGGATGAAGTGACGGCGGAGGTCGTGATCCCGAGCCATTTCGAGGGGTTCCCCGGCATTGTCCACGGGGGGATCATCGCCGCGATGCTGGACGAGATAGCCGGGCGGGCTGTGCTTGTCGGCGAACATGAACACTTTCGGCTTACAGCTAAGCTCGAAGTCCGTTATCGCAAGCCCGTTCCGAGCGGTGAGCTGCTGCGATTACGGGGCGTTGTGGAACGGCGAAGAGGGCGCATCGCCTTCGCTCATGCTGAACTGAACCTTGCGGATGGCACGCTGGCTGCCGAAGCGCACGCGATACTTACCGACATTCCTGGACTGCCCGCCGATAGTGATGAGCTGGAGTCCTTAGGTTGGAAGGTGGACCCAGACTGAAGGCGAAACGAAAAGAGGGAAACAGATGGGGTCGTTGAGCTATTACCGCCCGAAAACGATTAAAGAGACGCTCGTATTGATGGAAAAGGGGGTACCGCTCGCCGGGGGGACCGCGCTGACACCAAGGCGTTACGATGTTGACGCCGTCATTGATCTTCAGGATCTTAAGCTTGACGAGCTTAAAGTCGGGAAGTCGGAGATTCGCATCGGCGCAACGGTGAAACTCCAAGCACTCATCGAAGCGCATGAAGAACTTCCTCAGGCTCTCACTCAAGCCTGCCGTCAGGAAGCCGCACTAAACATCCGCAATGTTGCCACTATTGGTGGTGCCGTGATGACAGCTGATGGCCGCTCTCCTTTACTGACTGCGCTGCTCGCGTTGGATGCATCCGTTATAACTGAACCAGGGAATAGCTCGGAGCCATTGCAGAAATTATTGAAAACTAGAGATGGGATGCGTAAGCCTCGCCTGATTATCGCTTTAGAGATGGTGCGTCCCAATCGAATGATTTACGAACAAGTTTCGCGTTCACCAGCAGATCGACCGCTTGTATGCCTTGCTGTCGCTGAGTATCTGACTTCTAAAGGGGGGAGTCATGTGATCGCTGCTCTTGGAGGCTTCGGTGAGCGACCCATACGGTTGACCAAGATGGAAGAAGCACTCGAAACAGGCGCCAGCCTCGCGGAGGCTGCTTCACTTGCCCAAAAAGCATATGACGATGCTGGTGATGCCTTCGCCAGCGCGGCGTACCGGGCTGAGATCGCTGGTGTTCTCGCAAGGCGACTCTTGACGGAGGTGAAGGGTTGATGATGGTTTGCTTCACTCTCAATGGAACTCCGATCGAGATCGATGTGCCGACAGAGACAACCTTACTCACGGCTTTGCGTCAGGAACTGGGTATTTTCGGAGTCAAACACGGATGTGAAACTGGCGAATGCGGCGCCTGCACCGTGCTTTTTGATGGAGAACCTGTGAATAGCTGTGTCATGCTTGCAGTCCAAGCAGATGGGCATGAAATCGTTACGATCGAGGCGCTGGGGGAGCATCCACAGCATGGCTGGCGAACAAGCAAAGGGCTCGATCCCTTGCAGAAGGCGTTCGTCGATACGGGAGCTATTCAATGTGGTTTTTGCACACCGGCGATGATTCTCGCTGCCCGCTCTTTATTAGAAGAAGAACCGGATCCAACTGAAGCTCAGGTGCGCGAAGTACTTTCTGGTGTACTTTGCCGCTGCACCGGTTACATAAAACCCGTCCAAGCTGTTCTGCGCGCCGCAGCTATCTTGCGCGGGGAATCTGTGGAACCTCTTGAAGCGCCACTTCCTGTCCCGCCGGATCTGTTCTACCCGCCCGATGATGCCGAAGCCCCCCGACCATTATTAGGATCCGATAGCCCTGAACTCGCAACGCAGATAAGCGTCATGCCTCGCATTCAAATTACCCCGAGGACTGAGCCTTATCAGACCGTGGGTTCCCCTGAGCCGAAAGTCGACGCGATCAAACTGGTCATGGGTAAGCCGGCTTTTACAGCGGATATTGAGATGCGCGGTATGTTGGTCGCGAAAGTCTTGCGCAGCCCGGTTGCACACGCCTGGATCAAGCGCATAGATGCTGCCAAAGCTCGTTCGCTGGTAGGTGTGGCAGCCGTATTAACCTCGGAGGACATACCCCGTGTGGCGTATTCAACAGCGGGTCAATCCGACCCTATCCCGGGCCCGCTCGATACTTTCTCTTTAGACAATAAAGTGCGCTTTTTCGGTGACCGCGTGGCCTTCGTCGCGGCAGAGACCGAAGAGATCGCAGTGCAGGCGTTGAAATTGATTGAAGTGGAGTATGAACCGCTGCCCGCGATCCTCGATCCAACAGAGGCTCAAGCCGAAGGCGCGGTGCAAATCCATGACGAACCGGATTATGTGAATTTTGCTGACTCGGATCCCAGCCGGAATCTCGCCGCTCAGATTCACATTAATATCGGCGACGTAGAGAAAGGTTTTTCCGAAGCGGACCATATTTTTGAAACCTCCTATGAAGTTCCAAAAGTGAGTCCGGCACACATCGAGCCACATGTTGTTGTGACATACTGGGATGAGGATGATCGCCTCGTGATCCGTACCAGCACTCAAGTACCCTTCCACGTCCGTCGTCAAATTGCGCCGGTTCTTAACCTTCCGGCGAAACGGATCCGGGTGATCAAACCGCGTATTGGCGGCGGTTTTGGTGGGAAGCAGGAAATCTTGATCGAGGATGTGGCTGCGCACCTGACGATTGCTACAGGTCGACCGGTGCGCTTTGAATATACCCGTGCCGAGGAATTCTATGGAGCACGAACACGCCACCCAATGCGCATCAGCATGAAGACAGGTGTAAAAAAGGATGGCACGATCACCGCCAATGAGATGCGCATTTTGAGCGATACCGGCGCTTATGGCTGTCATGCCCTAACCGTCACCGGCAATACCGGGCATAAGGCGATGGCGTTATATGTTGGGGATGGTCCCTATCGCGAATCGCCAAACATTCGTTTCTATGCAGAAATCGTTTACACGAATACACCTCCCTCCGGCGCCTATCGAGGTTACGGTGTTCCGCAAGGTTTCTGGCCCATTGAACGGCACATGGAGCGCATCGTACGCGAATTGGATCTAGATCCGCTGCAGTTCCGGTTAAAGAACGCGTTGCGTGCTGGTGAGCTGCATCCTTTCAGCACTGCATGGTCTGAGGGACGAGAGCCCATGCCCGAGATTATTAATACCTGTGGGTTGGAGGATTGCGTCCGGCAAGGTAGAGCTGGAGTGGGGTGGGACGCGAAGTTCAATAACCCAGAGTGGCACGCCGTCGAGGGAAAACCTCATCTCCGGCGGGGGATCGGCGTCGCATTGGTGATGCAGGGAACGGCCATCCCCTACCTCGACATGGGTGGAGCCAGTATCAAGATTAACGAAGATGGGTCTTTTAATTTGCTTGTCGGCGCGACGGATCTGGGTACAGGTTCCGACACTGTCCTGGCTCAGCAAGCAGCTGAAGTCCTGGGTGTTCCTGTTGAAGATATCATCGTCTACTCTTCGGACACGGATTTCACCCCCTTCGATAAAGGTGCATACGCATCGAGTACGACCTATATCTCCGGCGCCGCTGTTGTCGGCGCTGCCCAGAAAGTGTCGGATCGTATTCGCCGGCGCGCAGCCCGCATGCTGGGTACGGAGAAAAAGGTGATCCCGCTGGATGAGATCGTTCTACGAGATCGATGTGCTTGGTCACCCGATGGACGATCCGTCACGTTGGAGGAGATTGCGCTTAACGCGCTGCATCATGAAGATCAAGAGCAGATTATGGGTGTCGCTTCCTTTGTGTCTCCTGTTGCTCCGCCACCCTTCGCGGCCCAGTTCGCGGAGGTCACTGTCGACGTCGAGACCGGACAGGTGATCGTCGATAACTTATTGATGGCTGTTGATTCAGGCGTGATCGTCAATCCACTGACAGCATCCGGGCAGGTTGAAGGCGGCATGACGCAGGCGCTTGGCTATGCTGTGTGTGAGGAAATGCTCTATGATGAAGAAGGTCGTCCTCGGGAAGTGGATTTCCGGGATTATCATATCTTCGCGGCGCATGAGATGCCTGATCTACAAACGATCTTTGTGGAGACATTTGAGCCATCCCATCCCTTTGGTGTGAAAGCTGTTGCGGAGATCCCGATGGACGGTGTTGCGCCCGCGGTTGGGAATGCGGTAATGGATGCCTGTGGTGCGGATGTGCTGGTTGCGCCTATAACGCCCGAACGCGTATGGACCGCCCTGAAGTCGCATGAATGATTATTCACGGGTGGCCGTACAAAGGTTGATTAAAACCGTACCCCACGGCATCACAAGAGCGGTGGAGTAGAGATGGAATGAGCAGGATCTACGTTGTTGGACATGTTAACCCGGATACAGATGCAATCGCATCGGCGATGGGCTATGCCTGGTTCCGGAATGCTAAGGGTGATGGCGATGTAGTGGCCGCTCGCGCCGGCCCAATTAACGCACAGACGGCATGGGTTCTCGACCGGTTGAAATTATCCCCTCCTGAGTTTCTGGCTGATGCATCCCCTCGCTTTGACGTTGTCGTTCATAGATATGACACCGTTACGCCGGATCAAACGCTGCGTGATGCGTGGGTGATCGCCAATCGAACAGGAACGGTAGCACCGGTTGTTGATTCGAATGGGATACCATTCGGTCTCATCTCGGGTTTCAGCTTGTTCCGATCTCTGAGTAAATTGGTAGGACCAAGACTAGATTTCCAGGATATCCGCCTTCAGGAACTTTTCGATCAACCATGCAGGGAAGTGGCTGATACAGATGTGCCAAAATTCCTCTCAAATTCACGAATACGTGAGGGTCTCCCCAGAGTGCTGCGCGAAGAGCGAAATGATTTTTGGGTGGTTGATCAGGATGGGCGCTATGTCGGCATATGCCGCCAGCGCGATTTGCTCAACCCACCCCGGCTCCAGATCATTCTTGTCGATCACAACGAGGTAAGCCAATCGATACGATCGTTGGATGAGGCCGACCTTCTTGAAGTCTTGGATCACCATCGTGTGAACAATCCGCCGACGCGGCTGCCAATTCGATTCCGTGTGGATCCTGTTGGGAGTACAAGCACGCTGGTCTCCGAACGGATGGAGGACAATGGCATGAGCGCACCGCCCGCAATCGCCGGCTTGCTGCTTGCTGGTGTGTTCTCGGATACGCTTCGCCTTAACTCGCCAACAACCACCGATCGTGATCACCGTGCATGTGAACGCCTTAGCCGGTGGGCTTTCGTCGGCGGTTCTCCATTAGCAAACGAATCCACGGATAGCTTCGGTAAGGCGGTGCTTCAAGCAGCAGCTGGGCTCGCGTCACGTGAACCCGCGGATGTTATTTCGAGCGATTTGAAAGTTTATGAATCTGCCGGATTAGAATTTGGGATCGCTCAGGCTGAAGTGACTGACCTTCATGAAGTGGATGATTATTTATCAAGACTTAATGAAGCGCTAGATAACCTCATCGAAGAACGTAGTTTGAATTTCGCGCTTCTAATGGTGACCGATATCGTAGACGGTTCTAGCCGAATCTTAATCCGCAGAGCACCGGCGCTGCTTTATGAGCTGCCATATGAGCGTCTGCCAGATGGATCGTATGACGCTCGCGGTGTGGTCTCTCGAAAAAAACAATTGGTCCCAGTTATTCTGGCGCTCTTGGAGGGTTAGTGGGTATCTACCAGACGCTGGCAGAGCTTGAGAACCGTGGTGGCGCAGCAGCGCTGGCGACGGTTGTCCGAACTCAGGGCGCAGTGCCGCGACGGGCGGGCAGCAAGATGATTATTTTCCCCGATGGTCGCATCGAGGGGACGATCGGCGGGGGTGAGATGGAAAGCCGTGTGATCGCTGAAGCATTAGAGTCACTTAGCGAGGGGGTTGCGCGGACGATTGTGTACGCTTTCCGTGATCCTGAAAAAGGCGATGTGGGTATTTGTGGAGGCGAGATAGAGGTGTTTATTGAACCGATCAAAGCCAATGAAACCATTATTGTAGTCGGGGGAGGTCATGTCGGGAAAGCTATCGTACATCTTGCCAAGTGGCTTGGGTTTCGTGTGGTTGTCGCCGATGATCGGGCGGATTTTGCAACCGCGGAGAATCACCCGGACGCCGACGTTCATCTCGCCTGCTCTCTTGAGGAATTGCCGGAATATGTTGACATCCACGAGAACACTTATCTGGTCTTGACCACACGTGGCGTTGATGTGGATGTTGAAGGTTTACCGGCGCTGCTGGAGACATCTGCAGCGTATATCGGGGTGATAGGTTCACGGCGTCGTTGGGAGACAACGGTGAAGGCTTTGCGCGGACGAGGTGTGTCGGAGGTTAAAATCGCCCGCGTTACATCGCCGATGGGACTAGAATTAAACGCGGAAACGCCGGAGGAGATCGCCGTGTCTGTTCTGGCGCAGATCATCATGTTGCGCAGCGGCGGCACTGGAGAAAAAATGGCGTATTCGCCGAAACGCCCTCGCAAAGGGAAGAGCAGATAGAGACGGAAAATGTGGACGCGTTATTACACCCCTTCGACATTGCAGGAAGCCGTGGAGCTGTTATCGGCCCACGGTGAAGGAGCTCGAATCGTCGCCGGGGCAACTGATCTGATCCTTGAATTGGAACGCGGACAACGACCGGGTGTGGAACTATTGATCGATATTTCACGGATACCGGGTCAGGACATGATTACGCTTGATGATGACGGCTGGGTCCACCTCGGCCCTTTGGTGACACATAACCATTGTGCCGGGTCAGAGCTCGTTCAACAAAAGGCGTTCACACTGGCGCGAGCCTGCTGGCAGGTGGGAGCACCCCAAATCCGCAATCGCGGAACCGTCGCCGGGAATATCATCACCGCCTCGCCAGCCAACGATGCCATCCCGCCGCTCATGGCGTTGGGAGCAAAGCTCACGCTGCTCTCTGTGGATGGGGAACGCATGGTACCGATGGAGGATTTCTACACCGGCGTCCGAAAAACAGTGATGAAGGACGGCGAGCTGATGAGCGATATCGCCTTCCCGGTCCTCGCAGAAAATGCGCGAAGTACGTTTATAAAAATCGGGTTGCGCAGAGCGCAGGCGATTTCGGTCGTAAACGCAGCTGTTGTGCTATTGTTTGAGGAGGGGCGGGTTGAACACTCGGTAATCACGCTCGGCTCAGTGGCACCGACGATCATTCACGCGGCGGAGGCAGAGACCTACCTGACAGGAAAGGAACTCCAGCCTGATGTAATCGAGAGGGCTGCCGACCTCGCTGCGCTTGCGGCTCGCCCGATTGATGATTTACGGGGAAGCGCGGTATACCGCCAGGAGATGGTGCGAGTCTGCACACTCCGGGCGTTGCGGGAGATCAATACTGACAGCGAGCGAGAGGGTTTCCCTAAGAATCCAGTGATGCTGCGGGGAAGTTCAGGATTTCAACCAGTTCAACCGCTTTCGGACTCCATGGAGCATCTTCAAGATGTGGCGATCGAGACGACCATCAATGGGAAGCCACATAGCTTCAAGAGTGGGTTTAATAAAACCCTTCTGCGTCTCATACGTGAGGAAGGGGATTTACCCGGTACGAAGGAGGGCTGTGCCGAAGGCGAATGTGGTGCATGCACAGTTTTTCTCGACGGGGTGGCGGTGATGGCTTGTATGGTTCCCGCGCCGCGGGCTCATGGGGCTGAGATTGTTACGATCGAAGGGCTTGGTCTGGACGACAAGCTTCATCCGATACAGCAGGCTTTTATTGAGGAAGGTGCAGTGCAATGCGGGTACTGCACGCCGGGGTTCTTGATGGCGGGGGCGAAACTACTCGAAGAACAGCCTGAGCCTGATCTTTCTTCGATCCAACAGGCGATTACAGGAAACCTGTGCCGCTGCACCGGTTACTATAAGATCATCACCGCCATCGAGCGTGCTGCTGAACTAGCGCATCAGGGTTCTGAGTCGTAATGAATCCTTTCCAATATTGTTGGGAGTTGTTTTATGAAAGGATGGTCCCGGACGGGAGTTAACCGCAAGAGTTTTCGGTTCTTAGCGAGCCGAGGAGGAGGATGCCGAAATGGGGCGAGATACCTACCGCTTTAGATCACTCGATAAGGAGCGGGAAAAACAGCATCGGTTGGACCCCAAGTGGAGAGGGGTGGGATTAATCCTCATTGCGCTTTTCGCCACCGCTGGTTATTATTTCGCTTTTTGGTTTCTGAGTGCCAATGCTGAGAATGGCTGGATCTACATCCCGCGTGCTGCCCTTTATCCCAAATTCGCTCCCTTCTTGGGAGGCGGTCGGCTGATCATGATCATTGTCGCTTTTCTCTTCACACTTCTAACCTACACGATTCTCAGCGTTATCTACGCGATGACCTTTCCTGTTCGACTGGGTGAAACAGATGCCCCGGTCGACCGGAAGGCTGTAAAACGTCAGAAGCGCAGGGAGCGCATCGAGAGAAAGAAGCGCAGGAGATATTGAGGTTTGTAAATGGATAGAACGGTGCCACGAACCGGCTCTGAAGAAATCGAGCTCTACATGAGGACGTATTACTCGCTACTCCGTTCCACGATGGACGTGCGAGTGCGTTCGCTTGAGGAAGTACATACGAACATGGGGTCATCTCTTCACCCGGATGCACGTTCTGAAATTCCGGATACGTCGGCGCTAATTTACAGCTCTCTTCGCCTCCCCTCTTGCATCGTGGATGTGGAGCAGGTTGTGCTTGGTCAAAGCCAGGCTGTCTTCGTACAGAAGGGATTCGGGGATGTCGAGAAGTGGCAGCCGGTAGCGGCGCAGGCTCGCCGTCGGAGGAGTTTCTTCGATGGGAAAGATACACTTGCCTGCTACATCGCCAGCCGTTCAGATATCGATGATATGGTTCCGCTCTTAACTGCCTACCAAATTGAGTGGAATAAACTTCATCGTCTATTACAAGGGGAACAGGTAAGAACGTTTCTAAATGACCCGATCGATACAGATGAGGGGCTTGCAGTTCTGGCTGCCGGTTTGGCGATCGACACCGACGATTTGAGGAGGTTGCACGAGGCCTGGGGGGAGTCTTTCTGGTCGGTGCTCAGCGCGATTGCCTCAAAAGAGAAACGGTTAAATATTCGTCTCTTAGCAGGTTCTCTGAATGATTACCGCCAGGCGACCCAAATCTGGTGGGAATGTGTCGAGGAGGCCATCCCTTCCATCCTGCAGCGGCCGGTTTATTTCGTCTCCAGTAACGCCCACAGCATCGTCAACTTAATCAGCGGTTATGCCCTCCGACACGAAGAAGAGATTGTCCGTTATCTGCAACAACCGGAGAGCCATGACCTCCTGGAAGAGTGGGAAGAGATCAAATCAAGACAGATCCCCTCCAGCCGGGAGAATTTCCTTTACTACACTCTCAAGAAGTATGTGCGGTCGGACCATGGCAAAGATGCACTTCGCCAACGCGCACAAGCCGAAAGAGAATCCGGGATCGTACGCATTCAGAACGAACATGCTTTCGACGTAGAGGCTCAGCTTATCGAGCTTAAACATATACGACCTGATTGGATCGACCCTCGGCTCCAACGTGAGGACCTCGATCGGCTTGTAGACTCTGATGCGATTGTTATGAACATCGACTATCCGCTGGGGATGGCGGCATACCTGATCCTCTCGAATGCTGCCACCCGGTTTGGAGAATTGCGCGGGGTTTATATCATGGGTAAGGCGGCGACCCTGAACGGCGTTATTGGCGACGTGATGATCCCCGCAGTTATTCATGACGAGCATTCCCGCAACACGTATCTCTTCGAGAATTCTTTCAGCGCTGCCGATATTCGCGATGACCTGGTTTATGGAACTGTCCTGGACAATCAGAAAGCCGTAAGTGTGCTGGGTACGTTTCTGCAAACGCCGCGCTACATGGATGTGTTCTATCGTGAGGGTTATACGGACATCGAGATGGAGGCAAGCCCTTATTTATCGGCTGTGTATGAACTCTTCCGTCCGAAACGATATCCGATAAATGAAATTGTTAACCTGTATGGATTGCCATTCGATCTCGGAATCCTCCACTACGCATCCGACACCCCTTTGACCAGAGGCAAGAACCTGGGAGCTGGCTCGCTGTCCTACTTCGGTATGGATCCAACCTACGCTATAAGCATCGCAGTTATGCGACGCATATTCGATCTTGAATTGGGACGACAGAAATCGTAGTCCACCGCAGGTCATCCACAAAGAGGATTTGAGGGTTGCTCGAAATAATAATCGCTTGGAGCACTGAATGTCTGTGATTGGTAAGTCGATCCGGCGTGTCGACGCCATAGGAAAAGTCACTGGGGAAACCCTTTACCCGGGGGATATCAACCGCCCCAACCAGGCTTATATGAAGATCCTCTTTGCGGGTCGACCTCACGCACGCGTCACCAAGATCGATAGTACCTATGCTGAATCTACCCCCGGTGTCATCGCGGTCTTCACCGCTCAGGATGTGCCCGTAAACGAGTATGGTCTCATCATGCCCGATCAGCCTGTACTGTGCGGTCCGGGGTCATCCAAGCCCTATACCGACCGGGTCCGTTTCATAGGTGACCAGGTCGCGCTGGTCGTTGCAGACCAGGAAGCGATCGCTGCGGAGGCGGTCAAACGCATCGTGGTGGAATATGAGGACTTGCCAGTGATTCTCGATCCACTGGAAGCGATGGGTGAATCAAGCTCCCTCATCCACCCCGACACAGGAAGCAATGTCTTCTGTCATTACCAGATTCGGAAAGGGGATCTTGAAGCAGGTTTTGGGGCGGCGGATGTGATCATCGAAGGGGAATACCATACACCACCTCAGGAGCACGCGTATTTACAGCCAGAAGCGGGGATAAGTTATATCGATGACGAAGGGCGAGTGACGATCGAAGCCGCTGGACAGTGGACGCATGAAGACCAGGAACAAATTGCCCACGCATTGGGGCTGCCGAGGGACCAGGTTCGCGTGATCTACCCGGCGATTGGAGGGGCCTTCGGCGGGCGGGAGGACATGTCGATCCAGATCGCCCTGGCTCTCGCCGTCTACCGTTTGCACCAGCAGGAAATCGACAGACCGATCAAGATCATCTGGTCCCGGGAGGAATCGATCATCGGTCATCACAAGCGGCACCCTTTCATCTTGAGGACGAAATGGGGAGCCACGAAAGACGGTATTCTCACTGCTGCTGAGGTTGAGGTAATCCAGGACGGCGGGGCATACGCATATACATCCACCAAGGTCCTTGGGAACGCCACCCTGATGTGCACGGGCCCGTATGAAATTCCGAACGTGAAGGTAGATGCATATTCCGTCTATACCAATCACATTCCTGGCGGCGCCTTCCGCGGTTTTGGAGGACCACAGGGGGCTTTTGTTGCCGAGGGGCAAATGAATAAGCTGGCAGAAGCACTCGCGATCGATCCAGTGGAGATCAGGGTTCGGAACCTGCTGAGAGAGGGTTCTCTTCTCTCTGTGGGTACACCTCTGCCGAAGGGCGTAAGCATCGACAAAGTCGTTGAGAAGACCGCAGAAAGAGCCGGTTGGAAACAGACGGCGAGTGGTTGGAGTAGACCCGAACAAAAAGCCCCTGATCGGACCCAGGAAGCGCATATCCGGCATGGTGTAGGCTTCGCTTGCGGCTTCAAGAATGTTGGTTTCTCGTTCGGTGCGCCGGAGCAGTGTTCGGCGGAGATTGAATTGCACGGCGTGACAGAGATTGAGGAAGTCGTTCTGCATCACGCAGGGGCAGATGTTGGGCAAGGGGCGCATACAGCGATGGTTCAAATGACCGCTGAGGCGGTCGGTGTCTCGATCGAGAAGGTTCGCTTGATTGTCTCTGATACGGCGCACACCGCGGATTCGGGATCCGCCTCCGCCTCGCGGTTGACTTTCATGACCGGCAACGCGATCCGGGGTGCGGCTGAAGAAGCTCTTGAAAAGTGGAAGGATGAAGAACGACCGGCCATCGCGTTGTATCAATACCGTCCGCCAGCGACGACGCCCTTTGACCCGAAAACGGGTAAGTCAGAACCCAATTTCGCGTATGGTTATGTCGCTCAGGCTGTATCGGTTGATGTGGACACAGAGACCGGCGCAATACGCATACTGGAGGTTATCTCTGCCAGTGATGTAGGGCAGGCGATCAACCCACAGTTGGTTGAAGGACAGATCGAAGGCGCCGTCGTCCAGGCGATTGGCTACGCAGTTTTGGAGGATTTTCAACAGGAGGGGGGCTACGTCCAGACCGGCCAGCTCTCGACCTATCTCATTCCCACTGTGTTGGATATCCCAGACAAGGTTGAATCGCTGATCCTTGAGTATCCCGACCCTATTGGACCCTGGGGGGCGCGGGGGATGGCCGAGATGCCCTTCATCCCATTGGCGCCTGCCGTAATCGCCGCGGTTCATGATGCACTCGGCATCTGGTTTGATTCCTTTCCACTAACGCCCGAGCGAGTGCTGCGGGGCATAGGAAAGATCCATTAAGCGTGGAAATTGAGAGACCACTCATCATCATTCGCGGTGGAGGTGACCTGGCGACAGGGGTCGCGGTGCGCCTGCATCGCTGTGGATTCGACATCATCGTACTCGAGATTCAGCAGCCCCTGGCAGTCCGGCGGAGCGTCGCCTTTGCCGAAGCTGTATATGCGGGAGAGATCGAAGTAGGGGGAGTTCGGGGTGTCTTCATCCCAGATTCAGAGCTAATCCCACATCTTCGTGCCGAGCGTGTCGTTCCGGTGCTTGTCGATCCTGCGGCAAACCTGAGTGCACAGATCAACGCATCATCTCTTATCGACGGACGCATGCTTAAAACTCCACCAGAGACGACTCTAGATTCGTCCCCATTCTCGATCGGACTCGGACCAGGATTTACAGCCGGGGTCAACTGTCACGTAGTGATTGAGACCAACCGGGGGCACAATATGGGGCGTGTTATCTGGCAGGGGAGCGCTGAGCCTGATACGAAAGTCCCAGAAGCAGTGGCAGGGTTCGACATCGACCGGGTGCTGCGGGCACCGGTCAGCGGGCTTCTAGATGGCGGCAAGGAGATCGGCTCCATGATAAAAGCTGGAGATGAGATTGTCCGCGTCGGTGGTGTGCCGGTTGAAGCGCCCTTCGATGGAGCGCTGCGCGGGCTGGTGCATGACGGCGTGCAAATCCAAGCGGCGGCGAAAATTGGCGACCTGGATCCACGCGGTGAATTATCCTATTGCTTCTCAATATCCGATAAAGCACTCGCCGTCGGCGGTGGAGTGCTCGAAGCGCTGCTCTCACAGCCCCATTTACGAAGATTGCTGAGCGGGTGAGATGGAATTAACGAAAGCCCTGCGCATTTCCCCCGGGCAGATCGTGGCTTTCGTTGGCGCTGGCGGAAAATCTACGAGCATCCGTAGGCTGGTCGTAGAGCTGACTCCTAAAATCCCTGTTCTCATCACGACAACCACGAAATTTGCGCTGGATCAAACAGATCTTGCTGTTCAACATATCATCCTTCGTTCTAAGGAGGATGTGAGACTATTCCCCGCGCTTCTTTATGAGGGGAGATCCGTGATCGTAACTGGCGAAAGATGGTCCGAAGGGCCGAAGTGGACAGCGCCTCCAGAGGATTTGCTTGCGGATCTACTGCCCTTGGCGGCTGCTTCGGGCGCTGTAGTTCTGATTGAAGCGGATGGCGCTCGAGGCTGTTCACTAAAAGTGCCAGCGGAGCATGAACCGGTCATACCTCAGTTTGTCGATCTCGTCGTGCCGGTGATGGGTCTTGATGTACTTGGGGAAAAGCTGGAAGGTAATTTAGTTTATCGACCAGAACATGTCAAAACATTCTTAGGGATTTCGAAAGACCACATCATACTGCCAACGGACGCGGCCAGGATCCTGGCACACAGGACTGGAGCACTAAAAGGAGTGCAGCGAGGCGCACAGGTGCGAGTGATTCTGAATAAAGCTGAAACTCAGAAAGCGGTGGAAAATGGGCGTGAAATCGCCAGGCTAACCCTGAAGACCGATCGCACCGGATCGGTCATTTTAGCGCAGGTGCAGCGGGCGAACCCGGTTGTGGAAGTTCATGGGCGGATTGCCGGGATAATATTAGCGGGAGGGGGATCGCAGCGTTTTGGCCGACCGAAACTGTTGGAGATTTTGGATGGTGAAGCTCTAATACGAAAGTCAATCAGGGCGGCGCGAGATGCGGGGCTCGACCCGATTATTGTTGTTCTAGGCGCAGATGGGCCGGCTGTAAGAGCGGCGTTAGGCCCGCTTGCGGTTCATATCGCCAACAACCCTGACTGGGCTGAGGGGCAGAGCAGCTCCGTGCGCGCAGGTCTTAAAATGCTGGCACCTAATGTTGATGGGGCAATTTTCCTCCTGGCCGATATGCCTCTTGTTGATGCTGATCTTGTTTGCACTCTGTTGGAGGCACAGCGCAAGTCGTTAGAGCCGATCGTGGCGCCTTGGACCGGTGAGAGATGGGGAAATCCTGTTCTTTTCGACCGCGCGACGTTCGAAGCGCTCAGTCAGATTCGCGGCGATCAAGGAGGACGAGCGTTATTCAAGATGTATTCTGTCGCAGCTGTCCCGTGGGGACAGTCGGCGATGCTCGATATCGATACCCCTGATGATCTCGACACGATCAGAGGGAGATAACCGCAAAGCGAAGGTGAGCCCCTCTCTTATTGATGAAAAGAACACAAACTGCGTTGCCCGGTTATTATCAGGGATGCTATAATCGTCGCATGGTGGTCCAAGGTTCACGCTTACTGGTCCTGAACAACAATCCTGATCCGAATCGACATCGGGTGTGGGGTTCATTGATGAAGTAAACGGATTGTAGAGTGAACCTGCCACCGCCCGATGTCACGGAGACCGGGCGGTGTATTTTTTTCAGTGTGGAGGCACGATGCTTAAGACTCATAATTGCGGCGAGCTGAGATCAGATCATATAGGCGAACAGGTGACACTTGCCGGGTGGGTGAATCGACGTCGTGATCACGGTGGGGTGACGTTCATCGACCTGCGCGATCGCTCGGGGATTGCACAGATCGTCGCTAATCCAGAGATATCTCCTGAGGCGCATGAAACTGCAGTTAAGATTCGCAACGAATGGGTGCTGCAGATCGAGGGGGTTGTCCGGCGCCGACCGGAGGGGATGGTGAACCCTGATCTGCCTTCCGGTGAGATAGAGGTGGAAACCCAGAAAATTGTCGTCTTAAACCCTGCGAAAACGCCTCCGTTTGCGATCAACGAAGAGACGGAAGTCGACGAAATGGTCCGCCTGAAGTATCGATATCTGGACCTCAGGCGCGAGCGCATGAAGGGCAACCTGGAGCTTCGCCACAAGGTAGTTAAGTACATTCGTGATTTCCTCAGCGAACGCGATTTCTGGGAAGTGGAGACACCGATTCTCTTCAAGACTACACCCGAGGGAGCCCGGGATTACCTGGTCCCCTCCCGTGTTCACCCGGGGGAGTTCTTCGCCTTACCGCAATCACCTCAGCAGCTTAAGCAACTGCTGATGGTTGCAGGTATTGAGCGCTATTTCCAGATCGCGCGCTGTTTCCGTGATGAAGATCAGCGTGGAGACCGCCAACCGGAGTTCACACAGTTGGATCTCGAGATGTCCTTCGTCGATCGTGAGGACGTGATGGCCCTTTCGGAGGAGCTGTTCACTACGTTGGTCGAGAAGCTGCTTCCTGAGAGAAAGCTGATGCACAAGCCTTGGCCTCGGTTCACTTATCGCCAGGCGCTCGAGCGTTTTGGGCGAGATTCGCCGGACATCCGTTTTGGGCTTGAGTTGAAAGACGTGACGGATTTGGCGGTGGAGTCGGGTTTCCAGGTGTTTGAAAAGGTGGTTGAGAAGGGCGGAGAAGTCCGAGGCTTAAATGTAAAAGGATCTGGGAGTTTCAGCCGGAAGGAAATCGAGAAACTGACAGCTTTCGTATCGCAATTTGGAGCCAAGGGATTAGCGTATCTGGCGCTTGATGAGAAAGGGGAGCACCGGTCTTCCTTTGCCAAGTTCCTCGCGGAGGATCGGATCAAAGCTTTGCTGCACCGATTGGAAGCCGAACCCGGCGATCTACTCCTGTTTGTAGCCGATAAGCCGGCGGTTGTCTTCGAATCCCTGGGGCGCTTACGGGTCCACCTCGGCGAGCGGCTGGGTTTGCTGGATCCGGCGGTTCTCGCTTTTGCATGGGTGATCGATTTTCCTTTTGTGGGATGGAACGAGGATGAGAAACGTTGGGATCCGAGTCACCATCTCTTCACCGCACCGATGCCAGAGGACATTTCGTGGTTAGACTCTAATCCTGGCAAAGCACGCGGTCAACAATATGACATGGTGCTCAACGGGTTGGAGGTTGGTGGGGGGAGCATCCGTATCCACGATCGAAAATTGCAGGAGAAGGTATTCACTTTAATTGGTCTTGAACCTGATGTCGCTCAGGAACGATTCGGCCATATGCTCGAGGCGTTTGAATATGGGACTCCACCCCATGGCGGCATTGCGCCGGGGATCGACCGGCTCGTTCGCGTCTTTGCCGGAGAGAAACATATACGCGAGGTTATCGCCTTCCCAAAGAATCAAGCAGCGCGCGATGTTATGGCAGATGCCCCCTCACCGGCTGATCCTAAGCAATTGGAGGAGCTTCATTTGAGGGTTATTGACCCGGATTAATAGTGAATATTGCCAACTAGAATTGAACGTGGTATACCCATATCAGACCCTGCTGTGTTTGTGATGCAGCAAGAGGTTTTGAGCCAACACTTGATAAATGGGGTTCGTTGTCCGGTGGTTAACGCGATAGGCTTCGGCCAAGGCGAAAGTCACGGGTAGGATCCCGCCTGCAATAGCAGGTTCAAAATCAAGCAGCACACGGCATGGCGGGGCAGTAATTATCAAAAGCGGTGGAGATCTCTCCACCGCTTTTGTCTTAATTCGTCAGGGTCATCCTGAGGTGAGCATCGATTTATGGATGCGGTCCAGGGGAGATGTCAATCCAATAGACATGTGGAATCAGATAGAAAAAATGCCCTTATGTGGATTGGCTTGCGAGCCGTCTTAATCTCGGGTAGACTTCCGTAATTCCCAAGAATTCATCTTCAGCAACAAACGTCAGGGGCAAAATAATATGGCTGGTGAGCGTGATAAGGCGCTGGAAGCTGCAGTAACCGAGATCAAAAAGCGCTATGGAGACGGTGCAGTGATGCGGCTGGGGGAAGCGCATCATCTGGAAGTGGAAGCGGTACCGACCGGCTCACTATCGCTCGACCTTGCGCTGGGCGTGGG
>DAOUDJ010000218.1:0-2621 GCA_034430795.1 Anaerolineales bacterium
TCTTCTACTTCCTCGACATTGGTTAGAATATCCTGGATTCAACTACCGAGCGCAACTCTGATGGTTGGAATAGTTTCCTAGATCGCATTAGTGGCATAACCCTCTCGCCAGGACATCTTCCCGCAGTCAACGCTTTGTGGATTCGCCCGTCCAGAGCGGAGCGTGGGAAACTTAGGATCCAGAGTTCTTGGGTTTGAATCCAAAGAAAGGGTCGATGAGAGTCAAGCTGATTTGTAAGGGCTACCAGTGAATGTGAATACGTCATCTCAGATGTTAGGGGGCATCATGTGTCTTTTTGTGCTAGGAAAAAGAATTCAAAAATTGGGAAAGCTTGACGGTCTACGTTTCGTCCGGGGGGCCGAAATCCAGAGTTCAAGAGCTAGGCTCACACCGCACCGTAACCGGCCGCGGTACGGTGTGAATTGGAACCCTGAAATGGGGGCCTTGGACCGTCAGGCTGGTGTTCCAGGGGTGGCCTTCCTATTCCCGATAGCTCGGAACACAGCGAGCATTAGTTTCAATGATCCCACACGCAGAGAGTCAACCTGGCAAGTGCATTCGGGGTATAGGACAGGAACACTACTAATCATACTTTCATTCTTCTGTGTTGGACCTGTGAGTTGAATCTACGTTAGACAAATTCAACACGCAAACGCTTTTCTAGTGCGTGAGCAGCACTCTCCAATGTTTGAAGGGTTACTGATTTATTTGCCGGATCAAGCAATCTGTCCAATGCAGCCCGACTGGTCTTCATTCGAGATGCCATTTCAGTTTTCGTCAGGTCTTGCTCTTCCATTAATTGCACTACTTGATATGCAATAACCCGTTTAATGGCAACTGCTTCCGCCTCTGCTAAAATCCCTTCTTCAGCTAGGAAATCATCAAAATCACCACCAAGATATGTTTTGTCCATCATTTTATCCTCGCAATTGGGCTACTCTACTCTTTGCTAGTTCTAAATCTTTTTGGGGTGTCTTCTGCGACTTTTTTACAAACCCGTGTACAAGCACCATCACATTTTCATCAACTATAAAGAGGAAGCGAGCAATACGATTATGTAATCTGGAGCGAACTTCCCAAAGATCCTTATCAAGTTTCCGGACCACTGGCATACCCAAAAGCCATCCGAATTGAACAGTTTTGACATCTTCACCGATCGTTTTTCTGTCCTCGCTAGATAAAGATAAGAGCCACTCTCCAACAGGCTCATTTCCCATTTCGGTTTAATAGAAAACAACCTTTAGACGAAGATGATCAGCCATAGGCTAAGTGTATCGTTATTGGTACGTTAAATCAAGTGAGTGCATTCGGAGCTTTGAAAAGGAACACCACCAAACTCAACTTTAACATTTAATGTTGCACTTGCGAGGTGAATCTACGAGTTCTTATAGTCGATAACAAACTGCAAAAAGAAAAAGTTGCGGCGCCCGGATAGGGATCGGTTACTCCATGATGGGATTGACCACTTGGAAACCTCCGGGGCGATTTTAACGAAGGAACTATCCCGTATCGCCAACCCAATGGACCCAATCAACACTAATACTACGGGCGTTCCTTACCAGCCTCTCATCTGCCGTCCAAAGCGGTGCCTTAAGCTGCTGCGCGACGACGAGGTATTGAGCATCATACGCTACCGTTTGTCCCAACCGGTCGGCCCATACTAGTGCTTGCCGGTGCATCTCCTTCGATGCCGGGATCTCCTCGACACCGAGTGCCCACAAATTATCGATTGCGGATGCAGTATACTGTAGCGTAAGAATCCCAATTTTCGATGCCTTACGTAAGCCAGAGACTACTTCGTATCCCCAGAGAGCTGGTGCGACGAGTTGAGTTCCATCCTGCTGCCAATAGTCAATATGGTCTTTCGCCTGATCCGAATAAGGAAGCGGGATAGCTAGTGCGAGAGCGATATTTGCGTCGATAACGACCGTCATTTGGATTCGCCTCGCCATGCCTCATCTAGGGTTTTTTCTCGCTCGGATCGAACCTCGGCGATAAGATCGCCACCGTAAACACCATATTCTTCAAGAACCCGTAATCGTATCTTATCCAATTGCTCCAGCGCTTTTCTGCTTCGCCGCAGACGGGATTGCTGATCATACTCTCGAACTCTCAATCCACGGTCGATCATTTCCCGTGCGACATCGGATATGCTGCGCTCCTCTCTTTTCGCGATCCCCCTCAGATCTTCGTGTTGTTTGGGCTCAAGGAGAATCTGAGCTCGATAATATCGTTCGCCCATGTTTCACCTCCACAAATATTATACACCTACACTTACACGTGTGCAACTACTTATGTCACTTAAGTGCAAGTTGCATTCAAGGATCGTGTAGTATGGAAAAATCTCATCCGGATAGATCATGCGGCAAGCCGGTAGTAGTCATTGACAATTCCCCTGAGCACTTCTCGCCGTGCGACGGATCCTGTGCTGGCTACTTAACTCATCCGCCGATCTTTAGGTCCGTAAGCGAACCTGTTGACTTCATCCGAATGGGATACCATATGACCTGATCTTCTACTTCCTCGACATTGGTTAGAATATCCTGGATTCAACTACCGAGCGCAACTCTGATGGTTGGAATAGTTTCCTAGATCGCATTAGTGGCATAACCCTCTCGCCA
>DAOUDJ010000219.1:0-15832 GCA_034430795.1 Anaerolineales bacterium
GGCACCAATGGCGGAACGGTCTTAGCTGTCTGAACAACTGCTATTGTATAATCGCAGCATGCAGGAGAGTTTCTTTTAGAAAGAAGGATGCCGCAGGTTTCCTGGAGAGGCTAACCACTTGCTGGATGCGACCGGGGATGCGGCGCGATTTCCAATCTCAGTTGTATGATCGGAGTGCTGGAGTCCCTGGCCATGGCCTGAACCCCAGCGTCTCAGCACGATACCGTTGGATAGCTTAAAAAAGGTGAAAATATGTCACAAAGCAGTCGCAGTCTGGCGAGATCATGGCCTTATCCAAGGCATCGCAAATTTGTCAAAGAAGTTAGATCATCTGCTGCGGGTTGGTTTGAATCCAAGGGATATGAAGTTAGTAGTAGATATTCATATATTTTGTCGGATTGGAACGATTGGCCAAAAAACATCATACTTCCTGAGGTATCTACCTATATTCAAGAAACAGCCGAATCTCAAAGGCAAGATGGTCTAAACTTCCCATTACATAAATACATTCACCACGGCCTCAGCAGTCAAGCAATGTTGTTCAACCTGGTTGGTCCTATGCTTGTTCGAGATGATCTTCTTCCCCTTAAACAGGTTCTTGAAAGAAAAGGTGTTGCTTGGCCAGGGGAAGGTTCAAAAGCAATGTTTGAGTATGAAGATCGAACAATCTTCAATGAGGATAGCGGTCAGCCAACATCTATTGACCTTGTTGTGCTTGCTCGGAATTTTACGCCAAAGATCTTCATAGAGTCAAAGTTTGTGGAGTCAGAATTTGGAGGATGTTCAGTATTTGCATCTGGTGACTGTGATGGCCGGAATCCAGCAAGAGATCAAGATTTGTGTTACTTGCACCACATCGGACGCAAGTATTGGACTTTGATGAATAAGTATAGAATTACCGAGGAAGTCATTGGACAGGATTCTATATGTATTTTTATCAGTTACTACCAATTTTTCAGGGAAGCCCTATTTTCTTTCGAACATGATGGAATTTTTGTATTACTCTGTGATGATCGCAGTCCAGTTTTTTATACAGATGGGCCCAAGGGCGCAAGAGGAGTGATGCCATTTTTGCTATGTCTTCTACCAGACGACCTTAGGAAAAAGATCTCTCACGTGACAGTTCAAGAGTTGATTTCTGAGCTTAAATCAACGCAAAATCATGAGTGGGTATATGAGTTTGAGCAGAAGTATGGGTTGGTCAAATCAGTTGGTTGAGCTATCTAACCCCCGCTTCAGCGGACGCTGGGGTCCGCGCCGCTGAGCTCATCCGGTTAGCCATCCACGACACTAACGTTTGAAAACGAAGGAAAATGGCAGCATTGATCTTCGGGAGATTGATCCGCCAAAGAGCAAGTAGCTCTCTGTAGGTATTTCCTCGCCGGTCAACTCTGCCAGCTACGACGGATTTCTAGGGTGCTGTAACGGAGATCGAGTCGTAGTAACGTGTTTATGTCCGAGCAAGTCCTGTACAGTCCGGATGTCATAGCCGCCTTCGAGCAGATGAAGTTCGAGTCGCTGATTGTACTACTTCCACCCAGTCGAAGATGAGATAGCGTGTTGAAGCGCCTGGGTTTTTAATCCGAGGGTGAAGTGGAGTCACGCGGATCCGGACTTGAGATTCCGACGAGTAACCAATTGCCATCCGGCGACCAGCGTGGATCGCTAAGGGGCGAACGATCGAGCTGCGCGATTAACCGTCGGTCGGATCCATCGAGTTGGGCTATATATAACCCATAATCCATGCTCCCTGCCATCCGTTCGGCAAATGCAATCCTTTGACCGTCTGGAGAAATCGCGACATTCGCTCCTTTCGCGTCCATCACGAAGCCATCGCGCTGTACCCCTGTCACAAGATCCAAAAATCGCAATTGCGGGCCTTCGGGCCCAGGGAAGACGTACGCCAGCGTCTGCCCTTCTGGCAACCAACCGATCAGCAGCTCATATTCCGTCCCTGCGGTCACTCTTTGCTTGCCGGATCCGTCGGCGTTGACGATATAGAGGTTAAGATCGTCAGCCCGAATGAATGCCAGTTGCAGCCCATCTGGGGACCAGCGGGGGCCGTAATCGAAGTCTGTAGTGCCGGGCCCGAGCACCTGACGACTTCCATCCTCCAGATTCACGACGAAGACACCAGCATTTGCAGGGGAGAGGTGCAGCCCGTCATCCAGGACGTTGCCATGTGCGATCAACGTTCCCATCAAGTTCTCCGGGAGCGGAGCATTATTGTCAACGATCTCCAACCACTGCTCGAGCGTCATGCAGGTCAATGGAGCGGCTTCGGTCGGTATGATTTAACCGCCACCGGGAGGTTCCCAGGTCAACTCCCAAGGACCGGGATGGCTTGCCATCAACCCACGGATTCGGAATTCGAGCAGCCCGGTCGGGACCGGATCCGCATACTCGAACCTGACCGAGAATTCCCATTGCCAGCCGCCTCCAAATCCGCCCACAGGTTCAAGCTCCGTGTCGTCAACTGAAATGCCTGACACCGAAGTATCGGTTCGAAAATCAAATTCATACCCCTTTTCGAGCCTGACGGCAGAAACCAGGTGAATAATGTGGCCGGAAAGTGCGAACTCTTGATTCAGAATCCATTCCTGGCCAACCTGTGGATTTGCCCCGGTATCAAGCTGGACAGTCTCGTCAGCAGGGTACTCTACCGCCACGGCCTCCAGAACTATCGTTAGTGGGCCGGCGAATCCTTTCGGGATTTCGTAAGCCCAAGGAAACATACCCATTTCATCCGAGGTCAGATCGAGATCCGAAGGGATCACATAAGGCAGCGGTTGACCGTTAACGTCCACAATTTCCGGCCATGCCGACATTCCCATGACTATTGCACCCGGCAAGTCCGCGCCCTGTCGAAAGGTGCCGGCGAGGATGTAGCTGTCGTCGAGCTCAATCACGCCTTCCAGAATCAACCCCATTGCGGCCTCTTCGTCCGGTGTGATGGCGGCTTCCGGCGATCCGGAAACTTCGAGAACCGGCACAACAGTCAAGCCCTCAGGCGCAGGAACGAAACGGAGATTCACTTCCCAGTTTTCCGGGGCCGCGCCAGGTGAAGTGTCGTTTAAACAAGGGATAAAGAAGACGGCTTCGCTCATTCCGGGTGGGATAGGAGGATATTCCAAGCGGGATTTATAACCCGAGGCCCAACCAGCGCCCTGACCACCACTAGTCTGAAGGATCGAACCATCTGGAAGGCGCAATTGAGGAGGTCTGCAGTACTGAAGATCTTGCGACCGACGATCCTCCTCCGACTCATTCCGAAAATACGCCTCCGCTGGAATACCATCCGAGGCGTAGATGACCACCGTCCGTTCGGAGTCGAGCACCGCTTGTGAGACAGCAACCGTGATGCCGTCCCTTTTTAGGGATACCGGCTCGGCCAGCACGCGTAAACCTCCCGCTTCATCCACCAGGCCGATGCCCGGGATGTAGCCGAGCAATCCGTGCAGCGCTGCGAGCGCTCTATCGGGGCCCACCAGAATCAGAGAAATGGTCAACAAAGCCAATATGATGAGTGCAGGAAGGGCAACCCTCGTCCTAATCCCAGACACGGGTTTGCGATGAAAGAGCCCCGATCTATTCAGCCCGTCCCGGACACGCGGCCAGAGATTTACCTTCTCGGGTGGGATACCCTCATTGGCAATTCCCTGCAGGATTGCATGCAATTGCTTCTGGATCATCGTCTTCGTCCTCCAGCTCGCTTTGAACTATCTTTGAATGGACTCCTGCTTCGATAGACATCCTGGGAGCCAAGGATCGATCGGAGGCGCTCCTTGGCCGCATGGATAGACCATTTGACGGAGCTAAGTGGTCGATCTAGCTCCTCTGAGATCTCCCGGTTCTTCATATCCAGGAAATAGCGCATGACAGCAACCGCGCGTTGCTTCGGAGTAAGCTGTTGCAACGCATCCCATACCATTCGTCTATTTTCCGCCGTATCGGCCAGCTCTTCAGGACCGGGGTTGGTGTCACGCAACCAGACCAATGACTCGTCCAATTCCTGTGCTGCATCTAGCGATAGATGCTTTCTAGCTCTCATGGAAACTTTTATCGCATCGTTTGTCACAATGCGAAGAATCCACGGTCGAAACGGTCGGCCATCCTTGAATTGATGGATTCTCTCAGCCCCCTTTAGAAAGGATGCCTGGGCGATGTCCTCGGCCATGGATCGATCCCCAACGATCAGGTATGCAGTATGCACGACATCCACCTGGTGGCGTTCTACGAGCACCTCCAGCCCTGCGAGATCGCCTTCCTTGAGCAACGTTATCGCTTGTCTTTCCTCCATAATGTTCCTTTCATAGAGAGAATCGATGCTTCCCTATTTAAACTATCCTTTCGTTCCCCAAAAGGATAGGCCGGAATTTTTGCATGAGCGGGTGATCTGATAAGCGATCATTTTAACCTTCTTCATGTGAATAATGTGTGCAGGAACGGTCTCCCCGAGGCATGCAATAATTACCGAATCCGGTATTTAGGTAAATGGGTTTGGATCTCTCCTAACTGCCCGCCTACGGAGTGCTGCGCAGCAGTGTGGGCCAATATAACCGTCGGTAGGCCGGGGAGTGGAAGGGGTCCAGAGGACCAACCAAGGCTTGAACCTACTTCTTTCCTTGTGGTTACCCGTGAGATGTAGTACGGTGAAATTGGCATTTATGTGGATCATGGCCACAATAACTGCCCTTGCAATAATATTAACCGACTGTTCCGTATAATTATTTATCCTGCTATATGGGGGCACCCCATACAATGATAGTTGAACTAAGCGCTTCGCGCAGATTTCCCTTCCCCGGCTGAAGACTTCCAGCAGAAATCACCAACATCAAATCAGAGGCTATATTTCCTGCAACCATTCTATTAGCAGGAGGAATAGCCATGACTCGTTTAAAGCAACGCATGATCGAAGACCTGCAGCTGCGGGGCCTGTCCCCGAGTACTCAGGATGCCTATGTGCGCGTCGTGCGCCAGTTGGCGGAGCACTATGACAAGCCCCCGGCTGAAATCACCGAGGAAGAACTGCGCCAGTACTTCCTATACCTCACGAATGGGAAGGGTGTAAGCGCCAGCGCCTTTCGAATCGCCTTGTGTGGCATCAAATTCTTCTACCAGTACACGCTCAAGCGGGAACGGCCCACTCTCGACCTGGTGCGACCGGCAAAGGAGAAGAAGCTGCCGGTCGTGCTCAGTGTTGAAGAAGTGCACCAGGTACTGGGCCGCTCACCGCAACCCGACCTGGATATTCCCGACCACGCGTCCAGCCGATGTCTTCTCGCTGGCGGCGGCAACCAGGTCCATGGAAGTAAGTTCGGTGCAAAAGGCCTTGAAGGCGGCTGTCGTCGAGAGCGGTCTGCACAAACCAGCTACCGTCCACACCCTGCGGCATTCCTATGCCACACATCTACTTGCCCTGTGCCAGGATGGTAAAGCGGGGGTGAACCTGCGCATTATCCAGGCGTATCTCGGCCATAGTTCCCCTACGAGCACGGCCATCTATACCCTGTAAGGTGGAAAAACTATATCCGCACTGAATTCCGGTGCAACCTCACCGTCCAATCTGGTATCCTTTACGCCTTGTCTATTCACTACTGACTTTAAGCGAGGTTGCATTGATCTACTGGCTGCTCTGGTGCTTCATGACGATATTGATGGACGTCTTTGCCACGCTCAAGGTAGCTCAGGACGAGAAGGACCTTGAAATCATCATGTTGCGGCAACAAGTACGAATTCTTCAGCATAAGATATCATCATCACCGCGGATTTCAAAACCAGAAAAACTCATCCTGACTGCAATCACCTACAAGATGAAGCAAACCACCGCTGAGTTCCATAATTGCCTTCAAAGCTGTCTATTGGTGTTCAAGCCGAATACATTTCTGAAGTGGCACCGTGAATTGGTCAAGCGCAAGTGGACCTTCAGGCGAAGAAAACAAGGCGGTCGCCCCCGAATAGATCCTGAACTTGAAGCATTAGTTGTGCGTATAGCGCAAGAAAACACACGCTGGGGCTACAAACGCATCCACGGTGAGCTCATCAAACTGGGCTTCGTTCTCGACTCAAAGACAGTGCGGAATGTGCTCAAGCGCAATGGCATTCTACCGGCACCATTACGCAGACGTAGCACATGGCGCGTCTTCTTGTGCCATTACAAAGAACAGTTACTGGCCTGTGACTTCTTCACAGTAGAGACGATCTTTCTGAAGAGACTTTATGTGCTCTTCTTCATTGAATTAGAAACGCGGCGAGTGCATCTCGCTGGAATCACAGCTCCCAATGACTTCTGGACTACACAGCAAGCGCGCCAGATCATTTGGAGGCTGGAGGAAAAACAGCGAACCTTTCGATTTCTCATCCACGACCGAGATACAATATTCACACGATCGTTCGACAATGTGTTTCGTTCAGTGGGAATGGATATTATCCGGACACCATTTCGTGCCCCACAGGCTAACGCTTACGCTGAGCGCTGGATACGGTCAGTTCGACAGGAATGTCTGGATCACATCCTCATCCTGAATGAACGCCATCTCAACCATGTGCTGAAGGAATATGTGGCATTTTACAATGCTTCCAGACCCCATCAGGGAATCAACCAGCGGACTCCAATACCCATTATGAGACCTAATAGGACAGGACCTGTCGCACGGCGAGATGTACTCGGGGGAATTGTCAGTGACTACTACCGGCTTGCCGCATGATCCATCCGGATGAGGTTTTTCCATACTACAGGGTCCACAACATGAAATGCTGCTCATAGTCAGGGAAGTACTTTCTTGCATACTCAATGTCTTTTGAAAATTTATCAGTGAGCTTATCAACATTGTTAGGTTGACTATCCTTTACATATTGCAGTCCGGTTACCAAATGTAAGGCAACTTCGCAAACGTAGATTGATCTAGACTCTAAATCAATGCCTACAACATCAATTTCACCTTGCACATCAGGGGTATAGAGATTTCTTTGAATGAACTCGCAGCCTTTAATGTTTTGAAGGTATGCAGATGTAATTTCTTCGCCCACGTTTACAGTCATATCAACTCCTTTACATGCAAAATGTCAAATGTAATTACACTTATTGACATTTTTAGGAATTACCAAGGTTCTGATGAACAAGAACGATTTGGCGTGCTAACGGTTTTAAGCTGAGGTGTCGGGGGACAGTCCATCACGGTAATCCCGGTAACCCAATAATTCAACCTTGAAAATAAATCGCACCGCATCCCTGGTCGCTTCCGGCGAGTGGTTCGGCGCCGTTGAATAGTCGCTAGAATTCAACAACCCATCGCGGCTCAAACTTCTGAGGAAGGATACTTACTCCCTGAAGCCTATCTAAAAAGAAAGCCTTTATTGTATGACCACGCGTGCGATCGAATCCATAGAAATATTCAGCACCATAACCCTTTTTGACCCATTTATATCTAAAGGAATACGGCTCGATATCTCTGCTACGACCGCTATAGAGTAACCTGATTAATTGCCTAGCTCTTCCTGCTTCGATGATAGCTTCTCTATACCCAGAATTGAAATCATATAAATGACCAATTCGCCTCGACAGAGATGTGCCTAAGGCTTCTAAGATTTCTGGATCGAATAACGCCTCAACGAATTCTCGGAAGAGTTGGATCGCGTTCGCAGCGATTATCAGCGACCTAGAGGGACAAATTATTGTCTGCGCCCAAGTTGGTGTGATTGCGGCAAACTTAGGTTCGAAGATCATCTCTTCTTTACTGGCAATAGGCATATCTTTAAAAATTGTCTTCTGGAAAAACGTCGCCAAGACGTTTCGTTTACTAATTGGGATGGATTTACTTGCAACAATTTTAACAACATCAAATAGATCACGGGATCGGGTTCTTTGAATCCAACTTCTTAGTTTTTCTGCCAAAACTTCTTCTAGGGAGTAAGCCTGGATTTCTACCTGGCAATTATCTGAATCTAAATAGTCATGGATTAATGAATGCCGCTGTACAGGAAGAACTATTTTCTCGAATTCGGATACGTCAAACTTAATCCGCATCGTTAAGCTTTCGTCTCCTGCAAAGCCTCGAAAATAAACTCTTCCGTCTAATGCGACCTTGCCCTCATCAGGGGTAGGTTTTTTCTCTACTTATGTCCTACTCGGATCAAACTTAATTCCGGATGCCTTTCCTACCAGATTACATAACTCGTCCAGATGATCATGGAATACTCGCTCTGATCGTAAATCATATGCCGTTAAATCTAGATCATCAGAGAATCTTGTGTCTGGAAAGTAGACCTTTCGAAGGCAATTCCCACCCTTCAATACTAAATTCCTACCCATTTCTGGATAATTGTAGATCCCCCAGAGAAGCCACCCCATTACGTAGTCTTTCTCTACATTAACAAGAGGGACTCCATCATCATGAGAAATAGATTTGACCTCATCTACTGAAATCATTTTCACCCCTATTCAGGTTATTTGAGCATAGTGCATAACGGTTTCGAGATAAGCGGCCCGATTTCAACTTCGATAATACATCAAGTCTTGCACAAACTCGGCAGAATCTCGGGTCCGCTCCAGCGAAACGTTAACCCGCCCAATCTTTCGCAATCTTGCTATCACCGATATTAAACGGAAGAGGTTACTGTGAGAAAGATGTGAAGGCTTCCATGGCTTCTGAATAGGATTGATTGAATTTCTCCTCAAACTTTCCATACTCATCTGAACCATCTTCACAATCCAATGCTAGTACAAATTGTCGTATTGCCTCGTAGACACGACTAAATGAGACCATTAAAACTGCTGCTTTCACTACCAGGTCTTCATTACGTATGTCAGGTGAAGCCATAACAACATAATCCTTTTCGGTCAAAGATGATGAGCCAGCATCATGAGAAGCAGACCTCAGTGTCGGATGCTTGATCTTGCAAAGCCATTTGTATGATGAGTAGATTTCTCTCCATGCTTTTTCATATTCATCTGAATCGAAATGCTCGTCTCTCTCTAGGGCTTCTTTTTGCCATCTCCTCGCTTGATTTTGAGCAAGCAATTGAGCTCCCCATGGTAAATCTCCGGATTTAGAAGACCTAAGCTTTTCAACATTTTCCTTGCTACTTACTATTGAAGTAATCGCCAATGCATTCTCAAATAGGCTGGCAGCGATACTTGCTGCCTGCGAGGTGTATCCTGTGTTGGTAAGGAGCTAGATGCTACGAAAATCGGTCAGGGAACGTTTAAGGAATAAGGCAGCAAGTAGAATATCGATTTCACCATGTCTATTACCCCTAAGAGTTGGAGCCTGAACACCGGCCTCATAGCATAAGCGAAAAGGCGATAAGAATATTAAGAGTTTGTCACTTAGATGAGATGAGGCAGCTGATTCCATCTCAGATAAGGCATCCCACAATCCAGATGACGACACTTCCTTAGAATTCATACTAATCCCCCAAAGCATTGGCGGGCTAACGGCTTTGAGCTAAGCCAAGATTTCTTTCTGCTACTTACATTATTATCATGGGGAAGTTGCGTTTAAGTATTGCAAATCTCAGTAATAGAATGTCAATAATCAACTGTGAAGAGACTCCACTCTTCG
Organism: Anaerolineales bacterium; assembly: GCA_034430795.1. Classification (GTDB taxonomy): domain Bacteria; phylum Chloroflexota; class Anaerolineae; order Anaerolineales; family E44-bin32; genus E44-bin32. Next base: position 9,564 of record DAOUDJ010000219.1, read on the forward strand.
GGGATTCCCTTTAGGTTATAGACACCTTTTTCTTTGAGATTTATTCCTGAGCCAGAAATCAAATCCTTAACTGTGCGAGATACCAATACTTCATTGGAGCTTGCTTTTTCTAACACACGTGAAGCTATATGGACGCCAATTCCACACACTTTTTCATCAAGCAATTCGATTTCCCCGGTATGCAGCCCAGCACGAATCTCGATCCCTAACTGCTTCACCGAATCTCTTATTGCACATGCACAGCGGATAGCTCTAGCAGGACCATCAAAAGTAACTAAAAAGCTATCTCCAGCAGTTTCGATTTCTTTCCCACCGAAATGAGAAATCTCAGTTCTGACAAGATTATTGTGGCGCTTCAGGAGTGTGTGCCAATTCTGGTCCCCTATATCACTCGCATGCCTAGTCGAGGAAACAATATCCGTGAAAAGGATAGTTACCAATACCCGTTCGCATTGGTAGGTTGGCCGGGTTCCTGTAAGAAACTTCTCCACCTCATCAAGTAATGCTCTGGAATCACCCACATAAGGTAGATGATCATTTCCTGGAAGTTCGACAAGCTTTGCACCTGGTATTTGCGAAGATATATATCTTGCTTCTTCGATTTTGCAATCTTTATCCTCTCTCCTGTGAAGAACCAGTGTCGGGACCTGAATTGATGAGAGCACATTACGAACATCAATTTGGGTATTCATCTTGCCGAGCGCTAGAGCTGCTGCTGGACTAGCACTTTGGCGCAGGTAAGCCGACCACCACTCCCTGAATTGTGGATCATCCGCAACACTGGGAGCCATCACTTCAAGATCGACTATTCCACCCCAATCTTGCTCAATTAAATCAAACCATCGCTGGCGTTGTTCTGGAGTGGGAGCCCATGGGTAATCATGCGACCAAATCCTCTTGGCAAAGACACCGATCGTAATTAACGCTATTGTTTGTTTTGGGTATGTGGCAGCGAATAAAAGGCTCATTGACCCACCTTCTGAGACACCCATCAAAGCTGCGCGATCAGAATCTGCAGCCTTCATTACCGCGCGAACGTCATCCATGCGGTGTTCTAAGTCTGGCAGTTCACTCTCACTCACTCGATCAGAGAGCCCTGTGCCGCGTTTATCAAAAAATATTAGACGCGAGAATGATGCAAGGCGTTGCAGGAAACGGGAATACCCCACACTTTCCCAAGATAGCTCAACATTGGACACCCATCCAGGAACCATTATCAAATCAACTGGTCCGTTACCAATTACCTGATATGCGATATGTACTTCGCCACTCTTCGCATACTCAGTCTTTGGTAGATTCACAATCTTAGCTCCAGAATCATACATTTCTCAATATATGAAGTTATCGAACACAAACTGAATACATGTACGAAAATTATCATATCGCTATCTAAAAATGGATCCGCCTAACATATGAGTATATTCAATCCCCGCTACTTACTCACCCCTAGAGGGGATTTTAGCGTCCATAATTGCTGGAATCCTCGGATTCCAGAATACTATACTTAGTAGAGGGTGTTTTTTCAACCAAATGGACGTGCTATGCGCCTTAGCTGTCCTTTCTCACTTTGCCTATAAATAGGCTAGTCCCTATTCGAAAACTAGTCCAGCGAGAGGTTAGCCAGAATACATATTTTCAAGTTAAAACTAATCGCCCCTTAATTCTTCGTATAGCAGTAAATTTCTTTGTTCTCGATAACGAATTTGCTAGCCATATCTTCGCAACGAATAAATTCGGGTATATGGAAATAGTCACTCAAATCAAGTTTTTCTTCTGAATCGGGTGAACTTGTTTTTGGCTCAATCGCTATAAAAATACCCCCCCTTTTTAAAGCCCTCCTTACTTTGACAATTGCACTACGAAGAAGATTATTTTTGGGTTCATTGTTTTCACCAGAAGCTATGTGATAAAGAACCCGCTCACAATAAGCAAGATCGTAATCATCTCCAGGCATGCTCGCCTTCGCAGTAAGGTCATTAACTGAAAAATCTGGAAACGTTCTATTATGCATATTCTTCAATAGAGAAGTGCTTTTCAAAAAAATGTTTCTTGGAAGTTCAGATGAGTAATTCAGAGACCGCCGCAGATTATTCAAATCATCAATAAAATATCTGACACTGCTATTCGCTTGATCAATGTGATTAGGATCCTTATCTATGCCAAGCGCATTTTTTGAATTCAGAAACCACATGAGCGCAATGGTTTCATAACCCTTATCACATCCAAGATTCAATATTGACGGAAAATCTTTATTAAAATCAAGCAGCCAATCAATTCTCCATCTATAACCTTCAACAGCTGCAAGAAAGATTTCTATCCGTTGAATAGTTGATAGGACACTGTCAACGAAGTTTGTCATTCTATTACTCACATGCATCCTAACGGTTAGCCCGCCTGCGAATCTGAAATCCAATCCACCATTGGCCTGTTCAATATGTATGGAGAATATCGCGTTTCTATGATTCAATGTTGTCCTGGCGTGATATTTCAATACTCTCCGTCACACTCAGAAACCAAGCTATGAGGACAATTCCAATTGAAAACCACCTACCCCACTAGATGACGCTAGTGTCCTGGGGGGCGATAATCAACGCTCTTTTTAATCGCCTCGTCAACCTCTTCGGGTGTAAGTAGAACTACTGTTTTGATATTGACCGCCCCACTTACGTTGACAAGTAACGAAGCGGCTGTGGTGCTCACATTGTCTGGCATATCTGCAATGACGTAAAAATCATTGTCGCCAAAGGAAAAATAGTATGCTTCCAATGTTCCATCTACACTTTTTATTATCTGTTCCGCCGCCTCACGTCGTTTTGAGCCTCCTTCTTCAAGGAGCCCTTTCAAACCTTCTTGAGTGTACGACCCTTGGTAAAGGTATTTAGGCATCTGACACCTCCTATCCTAAAAATATTCTCGGCTCCAATATCAAGATTCGATCTCATTCTACATTATCTGACTGTTCCCGAATTGCGGATTACAAGAGAAGAGAATCCCATCATTGTATAGTGTCTGGCAGGCGGGCTAACGAATTAAGAGATTCATGTGGCGCGGAGCCGCCACATAATCTCAAATTGAACTGAGCCTAGCGCCCCTGGATATCCTACCTGTAGGGGATTATTGCGCCGTTCTTGTCTTCCTATCCCCCAATCTGTTGTGTTATGAAGAAAGATCACATGCAATATGTGAAAAGAAGAGGGATAGCGAGAGAAATAACTGTATTTGAAACCCCAATAATAGATTAGCGCATTCTCATAATATTCACAACAAGGGGCAATGACTCCAGAACAGTAGGTTGTAGGTTTGTGCATACCAAGGCAATAGCCTAATTGAGGAATAAAGTTATTCAGCCGCAATTAAGTTTCCGATATCGGATCCTATTACCGAAGGCCACATTAATGGTTGCGGTTATTACAGTTGCTTCGGGTACAAATGAACTGCTCAACATATTAGCCCATAGCTTGACAACCATTCCTTTCATCAATGAGATACCAGGTACGACCCTTAGTCACTGTTATTGTGTCACCTGAGTAATCACTTAGATGGTATTCGAGTCGCCTTTCCTTGTGTTTATATTTTAGAGGTGTGATGAAACTATGCTTAGTCTGGTGCAGTTTTGGTGCAGTTGCGGTAACAGAGCATGGACTACATAGACATCTTGGACGATCAGCCCCCATAATCGAGGCATTTTATAGAGAGAAAATCACTGGATGCTCACCAGGATACTCCATGGAAAGCCCGTGAATTCTCTTACACGGAAGAAGTCGCAGGTTCGAGTCCTGTTCCGCCCACTGATTAACCCCCAGATATGGGGGTTAATCTTATATAGAGCCTACAGATGGGGGTGTCACGCTTCGATGTTGATTCGAGGGCTCGTTTCTGGTGCAATTTGGTGCAGTTCTATCGGGGTCGATTTCGAAACCCAAGTATTTTCGTCCAACCCTTTTTGCGGCGATTAGAGTTGAGCCACTTCCGCAGAAGGGATCTAAGAATAGCTGACCTTTTAACGAGATGATCCCTAATCTCTATCGCCAGCCAACAGCCTCGAGCTGCACGGACCCACAACAACCACGCGACAGCCCAGCTCGCAAACCCGCAAAAACTGCCTGCTTTGCTTCGCCAGGCTGCCTGGAGGTTATGGTTGTGACTTTGGTTATCCAAATAAGCATTATGATAAGGGGAGAATTGCAGGGCGGTATGGTTGCTAGGTCAATCACTATTAGAGTGGGCTTTCTTGGCAATCAAATCGGAGTAGAGGGATTGAGTGCGCATGACTGTCGCCATTATTGGGCAACGCAGGCCGCCCGAAGTGGTACACCCGTCGATCGGCTGATGGATGCCGGGGGTTGGTCAAGCCCTGCGATGCCTCTTCGCTATATAGAGGCCGCCAAGATCGCAAATGAGGGCGTGAGGTTGGAAAGGTAGAGAAAAAAAACGAAACCCCTAACTACGAAAAGGAGTAACAAATAACGGCCATGATAAAAGATTCTGAAAAATCCAAACAAGACAGTCTTCCCCATAGCAGGTCGAGCTCAGAACCTAACGATGAGCCAGTTGAAGAATTGAAGAGAGGGAGAAAGAAGCCACTCACCGAGGAAGAACTTAAGGAATACGATTGGATTGATAACTTGCCTGAATTGCCGCCGCTCCCAAAGAAGAAAGGCGAGCGTACTGTTATTTTCATCCCAAGAAAACCTGCTGCGCCAAGTACAGATGAAGAGTAGTTATATATTTCCCCAAAACAGCAAAGCGATACCCCACCACTTTCGAGATAAATGCTCTTCTCTGATTTTCAGGAAATATATGCCAATCGAAATCGTGAGTACGCCTAGCAAATAAACAAAGACTGTGGACCAAATAGTGGGGGCAGGTTAATTTCCAGTGCTACAAAGGGCTGGCTATTGAGCCAGTCTGCGCCTGTTTGTTGCGGGGCATAAAGCAGCGTATCTAGGCGATTACTTCCCGATAAGATCAACAGGCTAACCAATGACAGCCACGCGCGCTTCATAGAACCTCAGATCCTATTCAACAATCTTAATCACACCCGTGCCACCGTCCATCAACACAACCTGGTCATCCTTGAGGTTTTTTGTCACATCTTCAATCCCGACGATGCAGGGCTTACCCATCTCACGCGCTACAGAAGCGCCGTGCTGCAGCATCCCGCCGCTTTCAAGCAGTACGCCGCCCGCGTTGATGAAGAGCGTGGTCCAGCCCGGATCTGTGGCTTTGGTCACCAAAATATCACCGGGTAGAATTGCTTTTTCATCAACGCGATTGAGCACTTTTACCTTCCCGGAAACAACCCCAGAAGAAACCGGGGTGCCTACAAGTTCGTTCTCTTTGCGCGGTTGGAGAGGTAATTTAGGGATAAAACCGCGAGAATCAATGACGACGGGTGGATCGTTGTTCGGGTTGAATTGAGAATAATACGCCCGGTTGGTTTTTGCCAATCTCCGAATATCAAGATTCGCATCTACTTCCGCCTGTTTAAATTCGTCCCATAGCAGATCGAATACTTGATCAGCCGAGTCCAGCCGTCCGGCTTCCACCCATTGCCTCCCCAGTGCAAGGGCTCGGCGTCGGAGATAGTCGATCACAAGGACCACATAATATTTAGGGGATTCCCGATACGCCGCAAAATTTGATAGCAGCTTGTAGCTTTTTCTGAATGCCTTGACTTTCCTGCGGCTCTTCTTCGTCAGATATTCTTCCAGGAACTGAACACTCTCGACCCTCTGTTTGGCCCCACTGTCAAAAAGCGCTTGCGGAGTCAAACCGGAATCATCGTTGCCTTCCATCGTTTTTAAGATGGCAAACACTTCCCCGGGTTTTTCATAGTACCGCGGCGCGGCAATATCGACTTCTTTCGGCCCGCGAAACCCATAGTTATCCATGAAATTCTGCCATTGTTGCATGAATTCGGGGGAAAGCTGGTTTGCATCAAGTTTTTGGAGGAACTCTTGTGCTGTGTCAGTCTGTCGGACATCAGGGAATTGGGATAGTTTGTTGAGCAACAATCCCATCTCTATAGTCACGTTGTTAGGGAATGACCGCACTATGGATTGCAGGTGTTCCTGCACCGATTCCGGTTCATTTTTGAACATCTTCTTGAGTTTACCCCGGGCAGGTTCTGATGCCATCAGTGCTGGTAACTGCACACCATTCATGTGGGATCCAACTTTGAGAAAACTTGTAATGGCAAAATCTTCAAAAGAGATATCCCGTTCATATTCTGTTTTTAAGTCTTGCCTAAGTTTCGCGTTTTCATC
>DAOUDJ010000220.1:0-8729 GCA_034430795.1 Anaerolineales bacterium
GTCTACGCTAATCCCAATTACGATTTGTTAGGTGAGATCATTAGGCGGGTTGCGGGGATGGGACTTGCTGATTTTGCGAAGGATAGGATTTTCAAACCTCTGGGCATGGAAGATACGTTTTTTGTGGTTCCAAAGGAAGTCAAAGACCGGGTAGTTCACCGCCCCAAATCGGCGCCCTTTTGTGAAATGATTAATGTGTGCATGGATGCAGAATTAGGAAGCACTGGAGTTACATCCACAGCAATGGATATAGCTGTCTTTGGTCAGATGTTCCTAAATGGAGGAGCTTATGGGGGAAACCGAATCTTAAGTCAAGCATCGGTCGAGGCGATGACTCGAAATCAGATCCCTGGAATTGGCGCTGTTATAGATTCCGAATTTGTTAAAGAGGCTGAATGGGGGCTTGGATGGGGGGTCCATTTGACAAAGAAGATGTGGGCGTGGGATGAGCTTCTGCAATCACAGACATCCTTCTGTCATAGTGGTTCCGGAGGTGTTTTCGTGATGGTTGATCCCACATATGAAATAGTATTGGTATTTTTCTCTGTTTACCTTGAGTTATTAACAGACGACCGACCAAAGGCGAACACGGATCTCTTCATAAACGCGGTGTTAGCTTCCATAGAAGAGTTATAGACGTATCTGTTAACCTCCTGCCGATTAAGCAACTAATCGGAAGCCCCGATGCTCGTTGGGAGTGATGTTTTAACTTCTCTAGGCACACTCGGGGGATTGGCCCACCACTCTAAGTAGGGATATTATTAGGGGTGATTGTCCGGACAAGACGAAAAGGGGGCAAGACTAATTAAGATTATTCCTATTCACTTGAATATATCCGAATATTGGAATGTATAGTTCGTGATATTAATTTCCGCCAACAATTTTACCTCTGATTGGTGCAGAAATCGATTACATAAGAGTGGCAGAGACCTATTTTGAAAGTATTCGGAAGCTATGACGTGCAACCCATTATTGGGCTAATCGGAAGCTAGAATTGTCAATATCCGAATGGTCTTCTTCGGACTGTAAGGCAATTCCCAATTCTAATTCCCATTATGTTAGTGAGAATTATATTAGTATCCTCCAGTGAGGGATGGTGTTTTCTTCGTGATTTATCCCTGTTTTCGTGGTGTTGATCGTGAGGTGTAAAGCGTTGAGAGTGACCGAAAGGTGAAGGGGTGCGAATTCTGCAAGGATCGTTGGTGCTCGTGTTGAGAAAATTTGTCTAAGGAATGTTACTCTCGCTGTTTGGATGAGTTCCAGCATTCTGCCCGTCTGAAAATTTTAGATCGTACAAGATCGCCATATAACGGTATTGTTCGAGCCCTTTAATACGTCCAAATGCTAGCAAGATTAATGATAAGAGGATTGTAGCAATTGCGAGGGTAACTTTATAACCTTCCCATCCAGATACCCCAGACTGGATGAAGAGTAGAATTCCCGCTACCAACAAGTTCGCACCAATAGTGATACCTACATGCTTCAAAGTGATATATCGCTGGAGAAACGCAAATCCTCTTCAGATTTTGTGTACGGGTGGAGAGCAAACATAAATTCATCGCCATCATCATTCTTTTTATATTCTTTCCAATCGTTCCTTGTATACCATTTGAATAAAAACTTTCCTACGGGGCCTGGAGGACTCCACGCATGGACAGTAACTAATGGAGTCATATGCATCAACTCTTGCACTACATAACCAACAACGTATGAAAGCCCGATTGCCAAGAAGAGAGAAATTCCTGATAAGGTCAACCCTTCACATAAGAAGCTAGTGTTGCATGCGGATTCTGAGAGATATATTGCACTTAGCAGTACGAAAGCTCCCCCAAGGATATACATTACATCTCTCATGATTATATGTTCGAGTGTAGCTGCAAAATCCTTCATTGGATTCTCTCCTTAATGGAAGTTGCCTGCTAGCCTCCAGATAGGATATGCTGGAAATGGGAATACAACAAACCACCCCAACATTCACTCGAGGGGGACGAGCGAGGCTGGGGTGAGCGGTTCAATTATACGTCACTGTCAAGTGAATCTACCTGAAGTATCTTCGTGGATGGTGAGAAAACCTTCTCCTGACAGTTATGGGAGATTCGAGTCTAATACGACTGAGATTTCAGCAAGGTGAGAGATACCAACCCCCGGAGGAAAACGAGGGAGAACTTGTTCTCTTTAGGTTCTTTGCGTTGAATCACTCAGGATCTGATCGACGGTTGCACTAACCACCGGAATTAATGAGGCAGGCACAAACTCTATCGATTATGCCTGCGCCCATTCTATTCAGTTGTCAACAAACATCTTAGGATCTGCCATATGTTCGAGTGTTCTTATGACACGTCTTACACATCGCAATCAGGTTGCCCAACCCATCTCCCCCACCTCTCGATCTATGGTGGGCATGCCAACCCGGATTTAACTTATGCTGGCATCTTGAGCCTACTCGATGGTGTTTGCAGACACTCATCTTACACTCGCATCGACCTCCGGCCCTTTGGGAAAGAGCTCGACGTGTTTCATCAGATATTGCCATTGTCCTACCTCGTTTGACGAAATCTAGCCGATCGGATAGACTTCATCTGCTTGAGTGTCGGTGGATCATATGGCAAGCTAGTTTGTCAATGTTCCGCCGACCCTTTTATTTGCCTAGTAATCACAATATTCAATTGTTTTAACCTCCTGTGGCATAGTCTCAACTCACCTAACTAGCTAGGTGGTTATCCCAAAACAAAGAGCCGACATCCCCTGCATAGTGGAGTCGGCTCTAGCAGTTGTGTTGAAATTGTTCGCTGAAAACTATCCGGCCTGGTCTCCTCTCGGTTTGGCCTTTAACTCTCCGCTTTCAGATTTCATTCTTCACACGTAATATTCTGCATGGAAGCCGCCGCCTCCACGTAATATATTCCATCCAGTTCAATACGACCAGATTGAAAGGATTTCACGGATTCTAGCATATGCACCCTCTTATTGCAAGTATATGCAGCCGGTATCGTATAGTACCCCCATATATGGCATCAAACGTTTGTTCTAATTTCGTGTACTTTAAAGTATATAAAATACAAACCTGCGGGAGGAAAAATATAAAGCCCCCAAGCCTTAATAGGTTTGGGGGCTTGGACCTGTGGCGGTCCGGACAGACAATGTTGACTGCAATAACACTTTATCTACGTTTGATCTTCTACTTTCGCTCTTTTCGCATTCTTCTTGACTGATTCAATGCCATTCTTGCAACCGGCTTTCGATTTATAACCTTCACCTGAGGCAATGATCTGATTGTTGTCCGCTAGCAGCTTCCAACGGAACTCGCCCCGCTTGTCCTTATAAATCTCGAACTTAGCCACTGTTATTCCTCCTTGGGTTTCGGCTTACGTTTGACTATTGCACGGCTTGAAGCTTTCTTGACTTGAGATTTTGCATTCTTAACAGGGTTACCTTCGATGATGTCCCTCTTTAGTACATCACTAAGTAGAATATCGTGGATCTCTTCCACATCAACTTTTAGTCCGGGCGTTACTCTCCTCCCTTCCCTTCTTTGAATTTGCGTCAATACAATTCCAGTATAGCTTATTCAATTGGATTGTGCTCAGACACCAGTCATACTTAGACTCTTTGTGGTCTCTGCGGAGTTCTACGCACGAGGATGAAAAGAAAAAGCCCCCGACCCTTTGCGAGTCGGGGATGGCTGCAGCGAGTAATCCGATTTCAACATGAGAGTCGGCCGGTTGTCTTTACAAAGTGGGGCAAATAGGACGCGGGACGCTTACACCATACCCTCTTCCAGCAGTCTCTTCAGAGCCTTGAGGTCGATCTCACCCTGCTTTTCAGTCTGTTTTCGGACCAACCCCTCTGCCATCTTGAAGAAGCCACCAACCTCAGCTGTGCCACTTATGGTCAATAGTGTGCCGTCCTCTTTTGAGTCAAGTTTCATCGTGACCTCCCCCGCGACCGGCCCGCCGACCATTTTCCGACCGTACTCGTTGGGTGGATCCCAGGCTGTAATCTCGGATATGGATTCTGTTTTGCGCCCCAAAACCTTAACTACCTCGCGTGCGGTTGAGCCCACACCGGGCGGGCCATCGGAGGTCCATTCGCCGGAGACAGCAGTGCTTGACCATAGGCTAAGGTTGGCCGGGTTAGATATAAAGTCCCAGACCTCCTGCTGGGGGCGGTCGATATAAATGCTGTTTTCCCACGTTAACATGGTATCTTCTCCTTTTTGTTCCAGGAAATCGGACATCGAAAAAAGTATTGGGCAAAAGATTCTAGGCTTGTGACTCTCCTCCTTGATATAAAAAAAGCCCGACCGAAAAAAGTGGTCGGGCTTGCGGGTAACAATAAGTGCATCGTGGCTTCCCCAACGCCTGGTGGAAAACTAATGTATCTACATTAGCACAGATAATCTGGCCGTTCAATTTTGTGAAACAAGCCACTAATGTTGATAGAGAAGGTGGAGGAATCAATCGCCCCCAACCAGAGGGGGGCTGGTTGAGTAAAGAAAACCCCCGATCCTTTGCGAGTCGGGGACGGCTGCAATGAGTTGTAGGCTCGCAAACTTACTAATTGTTAGGGCTTCCTTCTGCGATCCATAAAATTATTAATTCAATTTCTGATGGGCTTAAAGGATCAGCACCTATCGGCATTATGGGCTGCTTTAAACCTTGAATCCATTTCACTAACTCGCTAGCGCTTGGATTGCCTGGAACTACTACTGGGCCATTTGTGCTCCCGGCCATGAGATAATCATAGCTTTCGAGATATAGACCTGCTTGACTGCCGTGACAAACAATGCATTCACGATCGAGTATTGGCTGAATGTCCAAATAGAAGCTCGTCTTGGCATCTCCACCAGCGGTGGCGGTTGGCGCTGGAGTAACCACGGGCGGTGGAGATGTATCGCCATACATCATTCCTGGTCCGGGCATATTGTCAGACCAATCTCTCATCATCCCGGGGCCTGGCATCTGATCGCGCATTTGGTCAATGTAGTCAATTCCTCCATCTAAGAACTGAGGCATAAAACCACAAGCAGCAATAATGCTGCTTGAAAGAAAAATCAACCCAGGCCACAGGACAATTCGCTTCCTCATTTCATCAAGCATATCATATGGTGTGCAGACTAACGGCTTTGAGTTGAGCTGCCCCGCCAATAGCATTCATTGAAAACCCCCGACCCTTTGCGAGTCGGGGGCTTTGAAATTAAGGAAGTTAGTATACGAGTTCAATCAGATGGTGCTTTAACAATCATCAATGCAGCTTCGATCCAGAGCATTTGTGGATTGGGAACCCAGCAAACAATGTTATGTTCTCCAAGTCTGTCAAGCTTCCAGGAAGTAGTCTCGATCCTCTCACCACTAGATTCTCGAGCGACCTTTGATATGCGCTTATCATAATAAATCCAAGATGGCTTTGGATACCACACGCCCGGTTCACTTTGTCCATCAAGATGATCCTGAATAGTGTAGCCATCTTCGAGATAGAATATCCACAATTCTGCTCTCAAGTCAGTAGTGTCTATTAATGTTGCTTCATAATCTCCCGGTGGTAATTCAGCTGGACTCGTAACGACACAAAACTCTCCGTCAAACCTTGCTTCGATATGGTCAATGTTGTCAGTTGTTTGGCACGCTGTAAGAAAGAATGCAGCACAAATTACGGAAAACACCTTAACAATATCGTATTGATTTGACATGTGTCGCTCCAAAATATATTGCCCAATTTAAAAAGAGGTCGGGGACAGTGACGATTGAGATGGATTCCCGTTTCGATGTTGGTTGTGATGCACTTCACATATTGCGTTATTCTGGGTTTGGTTTCAATAGAACAAACAATCGCCCCTTGATCATGGTGTAAAAATAAACCCCCGACCCTTTGCGAGTCGGGGGTTGGTACCATCGCTATCTACCTGTGTAACATTAATCGCTCTCTCTAGGGAGCAGGGCAGTTCGCTGCGTGACTGAATTGAAATAATAGGTCACCACCATATGAACGATACCAATCTGCAGTCTCGCTGTCCAGGACACCTTCTGATTCCATCTCATCAACCTGTCTCAGGTAAATATTGACCTGTTTGACTGCCTTGTCGTTTTTATGTTTGTCATAGCAAAACTTTAGTGCTGAGCGAATATGAGCAGTCAATCCGGGCTCTTCATCAGGAAAACGAGGAACTTCAACCGGGTCAATTATTGTATCGGCCTCAATGGTACCAATAAGCAAGATTTTACCTAACAACGGATGCTCAGGATTACTAGTTGGATCGACAAATTTGGCATTGTCACATCCGGGGACATTTGCATCAAGACCAGCAATTGAGATCAGTGGCGTGTTAAACGGCACGTTTTCAAACCTGAAAACTCCGCTTGAGTCAGTACACGTGCTCCGGGCTTCGAAGGTTGGAATGCCTGGGTTAATCCCTAAGAAAACCTGAACCCCGGCTAATGGTTCTCCATCAAGTAGTAATGTTCCAGAGACAGTTCCGTCTGAGCCATTATTAGCGGATGCCACGCCTATAACTAAAATGGACATAAGAAACACCAATAGCAATATAGGTAATGCTCTCTTGTGATCCATTGAAATCCTCCTCCACTATAAATAAACCCAACCTCGGCTGAGGTCGGGCACGATGCCAGATGGTATAAGTTCCCGCCTCGATGCATGTGTGTGACGTACTTCACATATTACATTACATGAAGCCGCACTTCAATAGAACAAACAATCTCCCTCAACTAGAAAGAACCTCTAATCACCTTCTAATCTGAGACCCCCGCTGTCAGGCTATATCCTATAAATACAGGAGGCCACATTTCGTGGCCTGCATTGATTCTGGGGAGGTGGAATGCGAACAGGATATTCTAACGGCGATTATAGATGGTCCACGGTTGTCACCGCAAGGTACGGATAGTATACGAGCGGTGCGCGCGAGACAACGTTGAGTTATGGGTGACGCGCGAGAGAGGTGGAGGGCTATTTGTTCGCGTGTGAAGAAAGTACGATGAAGAATGTTGTTTACCCAAAATAAGATGTCAAGATGATGCCCCTTGTCTTGTCGCATGGTTCCTTGCTAACTCCGATTATGCGAGAAATCGGAAGCTTCGATGCTGGTAGGGAGTGATTTGAATTACTTCGGTACACTCGAGGGATTGGCTCAGAATACATTTTTAGCTTAAGCTTAATAGTGAATTCCCGAACGATCAGCTAAGGGGGTGAACTCAGCAAATATCCTTCTCCTGACTCATCCAAATCATTGCTTGACATTGGTAGGCAGACGGTTAAATCATCGTCGATTGCCCTTTCTTTGTGTGTCCAATAACCTTTGTAATCGGAAGTTCAATGAATGAAGCTAATGGCAATTCTCATTCATTTTCAGGGTTACGTTAATAATGAAGGGGATTGGGTAAAAGATAAGGAAGATATCTTGATGAGTGTCGTGAAGAGACATGATCGAATTCGAACCCAAAGTGTGTACATCATCCTGAAAATGATGTAAAATACAGGAAGAAAATCAGAAAATCCGACGAAACGGGCGGTTCGATATGGAAACAAAGATTATTCAAATTCGCCAAAAGGGAGCTATTACTGTCCCTGTTGAATTGCGCCGCAAGTACAGTCTCTCTGAGGGAGATATCTTCACACTTGTTGATCTTGGTTCGGGTGCATTTATACTCACTCCAGGAAGGTCCGAAGTAGCAAGGCTGGGAGATCAAGTTGCCGAGGTTCTGAGTGAGGAGGGTGTCTCAACTGAGAACCTGCTTCAGGTCCTAGAAGAGGAGCGGGAGGAATACTACAAAGAGAAATATGTCAAGGGCTGAGCTTTTCTTTGATAGCAGCGCCCTGGTTGCTGGAGTTATCTCCCCGACTGGTGGAGCAAGAGCTCTTCTTATTCTTGCCGAGACCGGATTAATTTCTATCGTCGTATCAGAGCAAGTAATCGCAGAAACGGAGCGGGCGATTGCTAGAAAAGCACCTCGCTCCCTAAGTGCCTATCGCCGGGCAGTAAGGATTGCCATTGATCGAATCCTTCGCGACCCAAGTTTGGAAGCAATAGAAAAACAACATAAAATCATCCGCCACCAATCTGATGTACCCATCGTCGTGGCTGCTATGCACGAGGGGATTGATTACCTCGTCACGCTCAACCGCAGGCATTTTATTGATGACCCAAAGGTATCAGAGCTTTCCGGCTTGCGAATCGGTACACCAGGTGATGCATTGGACTGGCTGCGACATCAGGACATTCTCGCGAATAAAGCATAAGGCAAATTGGAAGACATTCACTCGCTAACATGCCTGATTAGAAAGCAAATCCAAAACGCGGCCATGCTGTCGATTGGGCTCTGATCAGCCAAGTTCAGCAACTTGTGTTACCGATTCCTGTAATTGGAAGCAAATGTGTTGAACTATATAGGCTCCCCAAATCGAGATGTAAATTTATTATGATACCCGCAACTCAAATCTGAAAATATCGTATTAAATGTAATAGCATATGCCCCAACCGTTGGGATCCGGTTGGGGGCGATTTTTAAATTGCTCCAGGTACACTCGGGGGATTGGCTCAGATTTCCCTTATGACGTATGCTTTCTAATGAATATCCGCTCGATCAACGATGGGGGTGAATCCTGATAATATCCTTCTTCTGTGCAATCCAAATTATTGCGAAGCTTTATAGTGACACATGGGTAGATGATTGTCGCCCGTCTTGACTTGTATATATCCGATTACTATCGTAATCGGA
>DAOUDJ010000221.1:0-32345 GCA_034430795.1 Anaerolineales bacterium
GATCCTATATCTGTAGGTCCTTTTATGCATAACATGACTATATCAAAAAGTGACATAAGGGGCAATTCATCCCCACCGCAAGCAGTGGGGTTTTCTTGCCAGGAGCTTCATAAAACCCGTGAACCCGGGATTATCGGGCGCGCAGCTCAACCACATCGCCGTCATGCAGGACGTAATCACGCCCAACCATTTGTCCATCGAAGTCTGCGCTTCCCCAGACTCGGGAAGTCTTGAGATCACTGGCGATTTCCTGGTGGACTTGAGCGGCGAATTCCTCGATGGTGTCTCCTCGCCGCAAGACAAAAGGCGATTTGAGGTCAGGCTCCTTCCCTGGGGCTTGAGAGTAGATTCGGATGATCTCCAATAAGTCGAACACCGTCCATTTGAATTGCTCGACATTGTAGCCGGTCGTCGCTGAGATCGACACGGTATGCCAGGCGTCTTCAAGCAGTTCTGTGAAGACCTTGTAGTCCTCATCCAGGTTTTCATCATCTACTTTGTTCACAACGATCAGGAAAGGAAGGAATGTGTGGCGTAGATCTTGGGGGAAGCCATCCTTCCGGTGCAGCGGGATGATCCTGTGACTTTCAAGAAAGGTGACCGTTTCCTCGAGTTGATCGAAGGGGGAAGCCTGGATATCAATGGTGATGAGAACGAGATCGGCGCGGCGGATCATATCAATGAGGTCCGGCTCAACGAAATCGCGGTTGAGCGGGGGTGTATCAATAAGCTGGACCTGGACGTTTTCGATCAGCATCATGCCCGGGGTGGGATTCCAGGTTGAAAAGGGATATTCGGCCACCTCGGGTTGTGCGTTTGTCAGCGCTGCAACCAGTGAAGATTTGCCAGCGTTGGCCGGGCCAACGACGGCGACTTGTCCCGCGCCTTCTGTTTTGATGCTGAAGGCAGAAACCTGACGGCTTCCAGCTTTCCCCTTTTGCATTGAATCTTTGAATTTGGAGAGTTTCCTGCGAAGGTCAGCGCGCAGATGGTCCGTCCCTTTATGTTTCGGGATGGTACCGAGCAGCTCTTCGAGTGTTTCGATCTTCTCTTCGGTTGTGGTCGCGGCGCGATAGCGTTTATCGACCGCGAAGTATTCTGGAGGGAGATTCGTTGGCATTGGTTTCAACCACTTGGATTGAACTATACGATCTCGGCTTCACTTCTATTACGATTTATATCATGCAACAGTCAATAAGGAAGGCGTAATTTGTAAACGAAATCTGACCTTGGTGGTTCACAGTAATCGATGGTTTGGTTAATTAGGTTGACAGCTATGGCTCCGGGAGAAATTCGATGGTCTCAATCATGTGCTGTGCGAACGCGAGGTAAGTTCCCCCGGTACTTGCCGGAGATTGGGCATAAATCCGCACGATGGTTTCTTCATGGACGACTGCCGCCAAATACCAGATCAATTCGTCAGTTTCTGACCCTGAGGATAACTGTGTGCGCACGGCGGTGTCTGAGCCAGGGTAGCCATGTATGTTCACAGTGGTAACAGGTCGGATCATCGTTACCTCTGTGTAGTTCTTCTCGAACTCGCGTAGGATGCCATCAATTACGCTGCGTGGATCGGATGGATTAACACCATCCGGCAGGTAGCCCGAAGAGGCATGATCCACTTGGACCTCGATGAAAAGTTGGATCCCACCATCGCTAAAATTCAGATCACCAATGCGAATCAAACGACCGTAATCGCGGGTCGCCATATTGATGGGGGTATCGAAGGCGATTCTTGTGTATGTTGTCTCGTAGCGCTCCCAGCCGCCAAAGTTGAAGTCTGGGGTGGCTATGGATGTTGAGAGGGCGATCTCGGGTGTGGGCGTATCAATAATGATGACGGTGAACGGCGAAGGGGTTGGAGGCAGGGTTTGTGTAATCGTTGGGGTGGGCGTCGGCGTGTTGACCGGGGGTAGGGTTGGGGCGGTGTAGGCCGTGGCCTCTGTGCCTTGTGGGCGATCGATTTCCGGGATGGAATCCAGAGCGGTGCTGCCTCCAAAGACCGAGCAACCGCTATTTGTGACGAACAGAATAACTGCCAGGCAATGAATAATCTTGCGCATGGGCAGAGTATCGCGGAAAGAAGGGGATGGGTCAAATCAAACACCCGATTATTAGGAACATTGGGTTAGAGTTTGAATAAAGGAGGCACCCATTTCACACTCGAAATGGAGGGACTCTTCCTGCATGCCATCGCGGTCTCCAGGTGGGGGTCTTCAAAGATGCGGCGCGTCGGAGGGAGGAGTATAATCGCAGGCCAAAGGACGAAAATTTGTATACGGAGAAATCTCTGTGGATCCTAGAGTCGAAAGTCTGGCACGAGTACTGGTCGAATATTCTAACGACATCCGACCAGGCGATCGGGTATTAATCGAGGCGGAACCAGTTGCCGAACCGCTGGTGCGGGCTTGTTTCCGGGAGATCCTGGAAGCAGGTGGGCATCCGCATTTATCCATCTCGCTCGCGGGTCAAGCCACGCTTACCGGCCTTGATGATATCTTCCTGCAGTATGCGAACGACGATCAACTCGACTATCCCCCCACATTCTATAACCTTGTGTATGAGAACTTTGAATCGCGCATTCGAATCCACTCTATGAGCAACACCAGGTTACTTACGGGCATCGACAAGGCGCGCCTTACGCGTCGTGGGAAAGCCACGCAAAGTGTTCTTGAAAATCAGTTTGCGCGTGGAAAAAACCGCGAGTTTCGCTGGATGACAACACTATTTCCCACACAGGCCTATGCCCAGGACGCTGAGATGAGCCTGGAGGAGTTCGAAGACTTTGTCTATCGAGCCTGTCATGTCGATGACCCGGCGAGTGACCCGATCAAGTATTGGCTCAGCATTAAGGAAGAGCAAAACAGGATTGTCGAAGCGCTCAATGGACATGACCAGGTTGAGGTGCAGGGACCGAATTGCGATTTAAAGCTCTCGATCAAAGGTCGAAAGTTCATCAACGCCTGCGGTGACAACAATATGCCCGACGGGGAGGTCTTCACCGGCCCGGTTGAGGATTCTGTCGAAGGCCGTGTGCGTTTTTCCTATCCATCCGTATTAGGTGGGAACGAGGTCGAGGGCGTTGAATTGGTTTTTAAAGAGGGCAGGGTCGTCGAGGCACGCGCCGACAAGAATCAGCAATTCCTCGACAGCATGCTTGAGGCTGACGAAGGGGCCAGGTATCTGGGCGAATTCGCCGTCGGATTGAATTACGGCGTGGACAGGATCACGAAGAACATTCTTTTCGATGAGAAGATTGGCGGATCGATTCATATGGCGCTCGGTGCCGGTTATCCAGAGACAGGCAGCGTGAATAAGTCAGCCATCCACTGGGATATGATCACGGATATGCAAGCGGGGGGCGAGATCCTTGTTGATGGCGAGCTATTTTATAAGGATGGCCGTTTTGTTTTCTAGTTCCCTATTGATCGCAGGGATTTAGAACAGGGAGTAAGTCGTAAGATGAAGAGAGTATGGATCTTGCTAGCATTAACTTTGGCCCTCACCGGGTGTGGAGCGGGAGCGACGGAGACAGAATCACCTCCCCCACCGACGAATTTACCTCAACCGACGAAGACACCCCCGCCAACGGCTACTCAGATCTTGGCGCCGGCGACGGAGTCCGGCGAGGAGGCGAGGCGGAAAGGCGATCCGCTTCCGGTGCAAATAGGGGATCTGTTCTCGACTTCCGGCTCCTGCGCGCTTTGCCATACGAATATGGAGGATGACAGCGGCGCAGACGTCTCGAACGACAGCTATTGGCGGGCGACAATGATGGCGAACGCGGCGCGCGATCCCTACTGGCAGGCTACGGTCCGCTCTGAGGTGATGGGTCTGCCGGATCTGGCTTCAATCATCGAGGGCAAGTGCGTAACCTGCCATATGCCGATGGCGCGCACCAGCGCGGTAAGCCAGGGTGAGACCAGCGTCATGTTCGGTGAAGAGGGATTTCTCAACCCGCAGAACGATCTGCACACGTTGGCAATGGATGGCGTCTCCTGTGCGGTTTGCCACCAGATTCGCGAAGAGGGCCTGGGGACCGAGGAGACATTCAGCGGCGGGTTTAATATCGATGATGAACTAAGGTCCCCCGACCGGTTGATCTTCGGCCCGTATAAGGTCGAGGACTCGCTGGCGAGGATCATGCAAGCTGCCTCCGGCTATCGGCCGGTCCAAGGTTTGCATCTTACGAAATCGGAATTGTGCGCATCTTGCCATACACTCTACACTCCATTTGTCGATGCTGCGGATGAAATTGCCGGAATATTCCCGGAGCAAGTCCCTTACTTTGAGTGGTATTACAGTAGCTATCGCCGGACGCAGGCTTGTCAGGACTGCCACATGCCGGAGGCGGATGGCGGTGTGAAGATATCGATCATGAGCGACACGCTGCGCAGTCCTTTCGCTGTGCACAGTTTCGTCGGGGGAAATGCATACATGCTGGGGATCCTGGACGAGTTCGGCGATGAATTGGGCGTGACTTCCTCGAGCGAGAACTTTGACGCTGCAATCGAGCGCACATTGAACCAACTTCAGAATAATTCCGCGACGGTGGAGTTCGAGGATGTGCGGCTCTCTGGAACACGCATCATCGCCGACGTCGTTGTCCGTAATTTGGCTGGGCATAAATTCCCCACCGGTTACCCATCCAGACGCACCTGGCTGCATTTCACTATCTTGGACAACAACGGCAAAGTCGTGTTCGAATCGGGCGGCTTCAAGGAGGACGGTTCGATCATTGGCAACGATAACGACGCCGACCCCGAGCAGGTCGAACAACATTATCAGGCGATCGTAGATCAGGATCAGGTGCAGATCTATGAGGCGATCATGGAGAACACGGAGGGGAAGATCACGACCACCCTCATGCGAGCTGCGGCTTACCGCAAGGACAACCGCCTTCTGCCAGATGGTTTTGAGAAGGAAGCCCCCTATGAGGACATCGCCGTGCGCGGTGGCGCAATGGAAGACGATGATTTTCAGGGTGGCGGAGACAGCATTCAGTACGCGGTGGACATCGGTTCAGCAGCAGGTCCTCTTACAGTAAAAGTAGAGCTGCTCTATCAGACGATAAGTTTCCGCTGGGCAGATAATCTGCGCGGTAAGGACGCGGATGAAATTCAACGTTTCCTGAGTTATATCGACACCGTGCCAAACCTGCCGGTGGTTATTGCATCCACCAGCGCCGAGGTCGGGAATTAAGCCACAGTGCAGAGGAATTAGGGTTGTTGAGAGGGGGGTATCCCAAGAGATTGGGCGCAATTGATTAGACTAACCTTTAGTGCATGAGCACGCCAGAACATATCGGTTGCCTCCTGCTGTATAATGAGAGTCAAGGGCAATGGGTATGGAGGTAGAAATGGCCGAGAAAGAAAAGTCGCCAAAGCAGAGCAAGAGGAATTACAAACCGTCCGAAGAAGTTCGCCAGCATATGCGCAATGCTCATGCGGAAATGCGTGAGAGCATGCGGGCGCTACTTCCACCGAAGTTCATCGAGCACCGCAAGGCCGCAAGGCGTGAGGTTCTTCTGGGTATCCGCGGTCTGATCGACGACGCGTTGGGGCGTATGTAATCCGAAGAGCCCCCTAGCTAGAGCCGTATGAGCGTGCATTTCTGTCCGAAATCCTCGTCGTTCTTAACGATGAGGATTTTTTTCAGTATCAGTTTCTTATGGGTCGCAGTTGCCCTCGTCTTGTCCCCCAATTGAATATTACTGTCGTAGCACCTACCTCAACGGTTTAAGCAGCGCCCAGGTTAGAGATACGAACGCCAGGCTGAAAAAGATGATCCCCGGCACGAACTGCTCATTGATGTACAAGATGCTCCCCACCACCAAGAAGGCGGCAAATATTCCAACTCCCACCAGCCGGAATACAGCCGAAGTCAGGCGGGATAGCTGTTTTTGAAGCTCAGGGGAC
This sequence comes from Anaerolineales bacterium, assembly GCA_034430795.1. Lineage (GTDB taxonomy): Bacteria > Chloroflexota > Anaerolineae > Anaerolineales > E44-bin32 > E44-bin32. Next base: position 5,919 of record DAOUDJ010000221.1, read on the forward strand.
GCCTTGGCGGTAACAATGAAGTCGCCGCGTTCGATCACGGCAAGCGTCGCATCAAGCCTTTTCGGGAGTGTTGCCAGGACTCGAATCTGCTCCCCAAGCGTCTTCAGCAACTCACCAAGCCAGTCGGCGCCATCCTCGGCAAGTAATTGCTCGGCGAAAGGGCGCAGCCCCTCAAAAAGATTGAAGTCGGGGTCGAGCCCTGTGCACATCCCCGAGAGGATGGCGACGCAGCGACCGAGGTAGATCATGTCGGATGGCATCTGGAAGGGCATTTCGTAGACAACATCGCGGAACTCCGAGGCGAATTTCCGCATTTCCCGAGGGTGCGTTCTCGTGAGGTCGCTCATGCTCTTCCCCCACATTTGATCGAAAAGCGCGGCTTCAGCCTGGCGGATGCGTTCCAGGTCCGCGCCAGGCAGGATTACCCCCATCGTCTGGAATGCCTGCATCAATCGGTCTAGGTCTCGCGTGCCTACGGCAATTACCAGGTCTCGCAGCCCGCCTTTCATCTCGGGTGTGAGATGTCCGACCATGCCGAAATCGACGAAGACGAGCCGCCAGTTACCCTGCCCTAGCGGTTCGACGAACAGGTTTCCCGGGTGGGGATCGGCGTGAAAAAACCCCTCGAGGAAAATCTGACGCAGGTAATTGCGGAAAAGCCGGTCCGCTACCTGCGCTCGGTCGACGCCGGCGGCCTCGATCGCATCGAAATCTGTGATCTTGATGAAGTACACATCCTCGAGGGTAAGGACGCGCTTGGTTGTGAGGGCGGAATATATTTCGGGGATGCGGATCTGCGGATCTTCGGCGAACATCATCGCGAAGCGCCGCGCGTTGTCGGCCTCAGCCAAATAATCGACCTCCTCCCACAGCGTGCTGCTGAACTCCTCCAGCAGCGCATCAAGATCGGCGCGGCGAGTGATCGGGCGATAGCGCTTGAGCCAACGCACAACCCATCCCAGCGCCTCCAAATCCGTATGGATCACCTCGTGGATATTCGGGCGTTGAATCTTTACCACCACAGCATCGCCGTTGGGCAAGCTTGCGCGGTGGACCTGCCCGAGAGAGGCGGAGGCGAGTGGCTGCTCATCGATGGAAGCGAAGAGCGTGCTTATCGCTCCATCGAGCTCGCTCTCCATTACGCCTAGCATGGTTTCGTATGCCTCAGGGGAGACTTCGTCTTGCAGGTTTGAAAGTTCGTCCGTGATTGAATCCGGCAGGACATCCAGGCGGGAGGAGAGGAACTGCCCTACTTTGATCCACACTCCGCCCAGGTGTGTGGCAAGGGACCTGAAGCGTTGCGCGATTCGACGGTAGCGCCTGTTGGCTGTCCTTTTAGATAGGCGGCGTAATCCCACTCGCCGGAGAATGATGTCCCACCACAGCACGCTAAGCAGGACACCGACGAAGAAGGACAAGACGCGAAGGTAGCGTGACCGCAATTCTCGGGGAACGTGGCGCAAAGCGGATGACGGGTCGATTTGAGGGGCTTCGTCGAGCTTTGATACGGGTTTGTCCTGCATGCCATCATCATACCCCATGAACGACTTGAGAGAGCGTGGGAATAAAAGATATCCCGCGTAAAACCCATCTATGGAACTCTCATTAAGAGACTGAGCAGTTGCCAACGCCTGCTATTAAGGAATCTACTTCGCGAAGATGATGCAACGTTCGATGTTTGCCTCTGACCGAGAGAGGGAGGAAGACCCTCAGTCGAAGCTTCTGGAAATTCAAACCGATCAGGGATATTAAGTGTATATCGTGTGATGCAGGTGGAGAATTAATAGCAACCCTCGAGAGACGCGGCGATGAGGCTTAGGAAAACCAGAATTCATCCGCTATGGTTTGCGCATTGGGTCATGCTTTCGCTTGCTGCTTGCCAGACCGCGGCGCCGGTGGGCACACGTGAACCCACGCAGGAGATACAGAATATCTTTGATGCACCATGGGGTGAGCGCGATGTATTCCGAGCGAATTGGGTGCTCTCAGAGCAAGGGATCCTCGACGAACTGCCAGGGGCAACGGAATACCACATCGAGTTTACTATTGCGGATGACTTCAACCTGCTAAGCGGGCATGAAGCAGTCCATTTCACGAATCAAGTGGACATACCCCTGGGGGCTGTTTACTTTCGTCTATACCCTAACATTATGGGTGGTCGCTTGACCATTTCAAACGTGATCGTGGATGGAGAAGAAGTGGAAACGAGACTCGAAGCGGTTGAATACCTCCTTGAGAGTCCAGCTTCCAGATCTTCTAAAGCCAAATTCAAGTGTGGTGCTTGAGCTCGATTTTAATGTAGAGACCACGGGAAATGGGGGAATACTATGGTCTCTTCGGTTTTCTTGAAGATATCTTGGTGCTCGACATATTCTACCCGATGATCCCCATCTATGACGATGAGGGGTGGAATGCTGCTGTCCCACAGATGAATGGTGAATTGACGTACAACGACGCTGCTTTCTATCTTGTGCGGGTGCATTCCCCCGCAGATCTGGTGGTGGTCGCGAGCGGCGTACATCTTCAGCGCACGGTCGCTGGGGATATCCAAACGACTACATTTGCCAATGGACCGGCGCGCGACTTTTACCTGGCTGCGAGCGAGGAGTTCACGGTTACGAGCGAAAAGGTGGGCGGGACGACGATCAACAGTTACGCCTTCCCCGAGTGGGGGGAGGGCTCACAAGTAGTCTTGCAGAGTTCAGCCAATACTTTACGAAGCTTTAATGCTCGGTTTGGCACCTATCCCTATCGTGAGATGGATTTGATGAGCACCCCGATGCTGGAATTGGGGATTGAGTATCCAGGAGTGATGGGGATAGCACTCAGATTATACGACCCGGACGAAATCGTCGGCGGTCTTCCATCCCAGGTGTATGTTGAATCAACGGTTGCCCATGAGGTCGCGCATCAGTGGTTCTATAACATGGTGGGCAATGACCAGCCCGATGAAGCCTGGCTCGATGAGGCTTTAGCGCAATATGCAACGGGTTTGTATTACCAGGACACCTACGGCTCATCAGCCGCAGAAAGTTATCGCGCTTCCTGGCAGTCTCGTTGGGACCGAGTCGATGGCGCCAATATCCCCATTGGGCTGCCCGCAGGCGAGTACGAAGGGAGCGAGTACAGCGCGATTGTCTACGGACGCGGACCGATCTTCATCTCAGAGCTTGCAAACGTGATGGGAATTGAGTTGTTTGATGATTTCATCAAGACTTATGTACAAGAATATACATGGGATATCGGAACGGGGGACAATTTCAAGCGCCTCGCTGAAGAGAAGTGTGATTGCGACCTGAGTTCGCTGTTTGATGACTGGGTTTACCCTTAGAAGGCCACTTACAATTTAACACACTACCATCTGCATTACTTCTTCATCCTCCAAAGACCGCACGCACTGGCTACACCAGGCGTGCGGTCGCGCTCTCATTAGGTACAATATTCTCTGGTGGATGGTTCCAAATATCCGCGGTGATATATCCCTAAACTGGAGTGAATTCGTACATATTAGGTGACATATTCCACTTTGGCGGTCAATATGGGGCAGATATGCTAGGAACCCGGAGGTCTCATGCATGAACTTTCGATCACGGAGAGCATCCTGGAGATCGCTCTGCGTCATGCTAAGGAAGCCGAGGCGAAAAAGATTACTGATATATACCTCGTTATCGGCAAACTCTCCTCCATCGTGGATGATTCGGTGCAGTTCTATTGGGATATTGTCAGCGATGGCTCAGTCGCGCAGGGGGCGGTGCTGCACTTTCGTCGGGTCAGGATCGAGATCGCCTGTCAGGCGTGCGATGAGGTCTATCATCCCGAGGAGCTCGATCTGAGCTGCCCTGCCTGCGGTAGCCGAGATGTGCGGATTGTGGCGGGAGAGGAATTCCGCCTGGACGCAATCGAAGTGGAGTAGGCACATAACGACGTTGATAAATCTACAGGGAGGACTGGCATGAAAGAGCGCATCCCAATTGTGGAGAAGATACTCAGCGCAAATGATCATATCGCCGCGCAGAATCAATCCACCCTCGATTCGGCCGGGATACTGGGTTTGAACTTCATGGCCTCGCCGGGAGCTGGCAAGACTTCGCTCATCGAGCATACGATAAAAAAGCTTAAAGGCAGGCTGAAGCTTGCAGTAGTTGACGGTGATGTGGCGACAAGCATCGACGCTGACCGTGCGGCCGCGGCAGGAGCGCAGTCGGTGCAGATCAACACAGGAGGGGAATGCCATCTCGATGCGATCATGCTCCAGGGCGCTCTATCAGAACTGACACTCGAAAAGATAGACCTGCTCATCGTTGAAAACGTTGGAAACCTCATCTGTCCGGCGAGCTTCCGACTCGGGACTCATAAGAGTGTGCTCATAGCTTCTATTCCTGAAGGGGACGACAAGCCCTATAAATATCCAGGGATGTATCGCGGGGTGGAGGCGCTGGTGATCAACAAAATTGATCTCCTTCCCTATGTTGAGTTTGACATGGATTATTTCCGACAGGGCGTGGAGATTCTCAACCCTGGCCTTGTGACTTTCCCGCTTTCCTGCCGTACGGGTGAAGGGTTGGATGTTTACCTGGCATGGGTGGAAGCCGAAATGGAGGCTCATCGTCGAGTTGTTAAATGAGTGAGGTGAGAGGAGTTCGGGTCCACATACAGGGTGTGGTTCAGGGGGTTGGATTCCGCCCGTTTATCTTCTCTTTGGCCGAAGCACAATCGCTGACCGGCTGGGTGCGCAACACCTCGGCCGGGGTCGAGATCGAGGTCGACGGGTCGCCGAGCGCGCTGGATACGTTCATAGCGTCTTTGCGAACCAACGCTCCTCCGTTGGCAAGGATCGATTCCATGGAGGTTGAGACATGTGACCCCGGTCTGCATCCGGATTTCACAATCCTACCCTCTAAGTCATTCGCGGATGTATCCCAACCGATCTCGCCTGATGTAAGTCTATGCGTGGATTGCCGCCGGGAACTATACGACCCAACGAATCGACGCTTCCGCTACCCATTTATTAATTGCACAAACTGCGGGCCGCGCTTCACAATTATTCAGGATATCCCCTACGATCGCCCGAAAACGACGATGGCACCATTCGCGATGTGCACGGAGTGCGCTGCGGAATATCACGATCCGCGCGATCGACGTTTCCACGCTCAGCCGGTAGCCTGTCCTGACTGCGGACCGCAGATTTGGTTGGAAGAGAACGGCGTTCGACTAGCCGCTCGGGAAGAGGCGCTTCATGCGGCGCGGCAGTTGATTCGTGAGGGAAAAATCTTGGCCGTTAAAGGGCTGGGAGGGTTCCACCTCGCCTGTGATGCGACGAATGATGCCTCAGTAAACGAACTGAGACGCCGCAAACTCCGGGTTAACAAGCCTTTTGCTGTCATGGTTTATGACATCGATGCTGCCGGAGATCATTGTGAACTTGGTGAGACGGAAAGGGACTTGCTGCTCTCGAGGGAACGCCCGGTTGTGATCGTCGATCGCAAGAGCGGATCAACCATCAGCGGTGCAGTCGCGCCTGGGCAGAACACGATCGGGTTGATGTTGCCCTACACTCCGCTGCATGAACTTCTTCTTGAGCAAACCGAGGGTTTTCCAGAGGCGCTGGTTATGACCAGCGGCAACCTGAGTGAGGAGCCAATCGCCACAGGTAATGACGAGGCACGCAGTCGCCTGACTGTCTTGGCTGATGCATTCTTAATGAACGATCGCGATATTCACACTCGCTGTGATGATTCTGTAGTACGCGCCTTCGATGGTGGGAACTATCTACTGCGCCGTTCACGCGGCTATGCACCTTTCCCTCTTAAGCTCGCCTGGGAAAGCCCATCCATTTTAGCCACAGGGCCAGAATTGAAAAACGTTTTCTGTCTGACGAAGGGGACCTACGCCTTCCTGAGCCACCATATCGGCGATATGGAAAATTATGAGACCCTGCAATCTTTCGAAGATGGAATCATCCATTTCGAATGCCTATTCCGGGTAAGTCCACAGGCCATCGCCTACGATCTACACCCCGATTATCTGGCAACCCGCTACGCGATCGCACGGGCGGAGCGCGATAATTTACCGGCCATGGGAATTCAACACCACCATGCGCACATCGCCGCCTGTATGGCCGAGCATAATTTGCCGGCGGATGAAAGCGTTATCGGAGTTGCCTTCGACGGGACGGGCTATGGAGAGGATGGGGCAATATGGGGTGGTGAGGTCTTGATATCTACCTACCGGCACTATGAGCGTTTCGCCCATCTAGACTACATGCGTATGCCTGGAGGCGACGCCGCCGTGCGTAAACCGTGGCGATTGGCGCTAGCATGGCTCTCTAAGGCTGGGCTTCCCTGGAGCGAGGATCTTCCTCCTGTCAAAGCAGCGAGCAAAGAGGAGCAGCGCGTGGTCGCACGACAGCTCGAGATCGGGTTGAACAGCCCGCAAACGTCCAGTATGGGGCGCTTATTCGACGCTGTCTCCGCATTGATCGGATTGCGGCAAGAAGTTAACTACGAGGCGCAAGCGGCTATTGAGCTCGAGTCCCAGGCGGACCGGGGCGAAACAGGAGCCTATCACTTTGGCCTCCGTGAAGAATTACTAGATCCTGCCCCGGTTATCCGTGCCATCGTCAGCGACCTGATGGATGGCGTTTCGGCGCAAGCGATCGCGGCGCGTTTTCACAATGGGGTTGCGCAGGCGGTCCTCGCGGTCTGTAAAAGCGCTCGTGAGAAGCACGGATTAGACCGGGTCGTCCTCAGCGGCGGAGTGTGGCAGAATATGTTCCTGATGCGCAGGACAGTTGATCTTCTGCGGGGGGATGATTTCGAAATCTTGATTCATCGCAAGGTTCCGGCAAACGACGGCGGTTTGGCTCTCGGGCAAGCTGCCATCGCAGCCCACAAGATATTAGCGAATTCTGTGGGGGAGTGAAACGAACTTACAATTGACGAAGCGGAGGTAATGCGGATGTGCCTAGGTGTACCCGGTAAAGTGAATGAGATCTATGAAGCAAATGGTTTAAAAATGGGGAAGGTCGACTTCGGCGGTGTAACGCGCGAGGTGTGTCTGGAATATGTCCCCGAGGTTGAGATCGGTCAGTATGTCATTGTGCACGTCGGTTTCGCCATCAATATGATGAGCGAAGAAGAGGCGGAAGAGACACTCGACTTGTTACGCCAGATTATAGAAATCGGTGAAGAAATGGGTCCGGAAGGCGGCGCAGCGTGAAATACGTAACCGAATACCGTGACGCGGATCTGGTGAAAGGTGTATTGGATGAGATTCGCCGCACGGTCACTCAACCCTGGGTGGTGATGGAGATCTGCGGGGGCCAAACGCACTCCATCGTGCGCTACGGTATCGATCAGCTTCTACCCGCTGAAATCGAATTGGTTCATGGCCCGGGATGCCCCGTCTGCGTGACGCCTTTGGAGTTGATCGATAAAGCTATCGCCATCGCCTCACGTCCGGAGGTGATCTTCACATCGTACGGCGACATGCTCCGGGTCCCGGGGTCAGAGCGGGATCTTTTCTCTGTGCGCGCGACGGGTGGGGATGTACGCGTCGTGTACTCGCCGCTGGACGCTGTGAAAATCGCTCAGCAGAATCCGGATCGCGAAGTGGTATTTTTCGCCATAGGATTCGAGACCACCGCGCCGCCAAATGCTATGAGCGTCTCGCAGGCTCAAGCGCTGGGATTGGATAATTTCAGCGTGCTCGTATCGCATGTTCGCGTCCCCCCAGCCATCCACATCATTCTCGGTTCGTCTCACAACCGGGTGCAAGGGTTTCTCGCAGCAGGGCACGTCTGTGCCGTGATGGGGTACTGGGAATACCCACCCATCGCGGAGGCGTATAACGTCCCGATTGTCGTTACGGGCTTCGAGCCGCTGGATATCGTGCGCGGAATCCTGCATGTGGTGCGCTTGTTGGAGAGCGGGGAAGTGGCTGCAGAGAACGCCTATACGCGCGTAGTGACTTTTGAGGGAAATAAACCGGCGCAAGCTTTGATAGCGCGCGTTTTTGAAACATGTGACCGGAAATGGCGCGGGATCGGGGTGATTCCGCAAAGCGGATGGAAACTACGATCGGAGTTTGCCGCCTTCGATGCCGAGGGACGCTTTCATGTTGAGAATATTCAAGCGGAAGAATCGCCGCTTTGCATCGCCGGCTTGATCTTGCAGGGGTTAAAAAAGCCGCATGATTGTGAGGCTTTTGGCAGGCAATGTACACCGGAAAAACCCTTAGGGGCGACCATGGTCTCAGCGGAGGGCGCTTGCGCTGCATATTATCGCTACGGACGCTTTGCAACCGAATAACTTGGAGTGCGCGAGGCTCTGCATATAACCAGTAGCAAAGCTATCTGAGTCAACACGAGATCTGGAATGCGCAAGCTCTGCTTGCGGTTTGTAGTAGGGCAGTCGGTAGACCACATGAGATCTGGAGTGCGCAAGCTCTGCTTGCGGTTTGTAGTGGGGCTGGCCGAGTCAGACATGTGGTCTGGAATGTGCAAGCTCCGCTTGCGACCGGCACCCGAACCCCATGATCCCGGAGAAGGTATCTGATGAGTGAAGCGAACGACCAGGTTACGATCCACGGATTGGTTTGTCCACGTCCTTTGGCGCATGATGATATCGTCGTCTTGGGCCACGGGAGCGGGGGGAAAATGACCCAGGACTTAATCACAAGGATTTTCTACCCTCCGCTTGAGAACCCCGCTTTGCTACGCGGTGATGATGCCGCGGTTGTGGAACTCCCTAAAACGGGGCGTCTGGCGATCAGCACGGACGCGCACATCGTCGCCCCATTATTTTTCCCGGGCGGCGACATCGGTCGCCTGGCGGTAGCAGGGACCGTAAATGATCTGGCAGTGATGGGAGCAAAACCGCTCTGGTTGACGGCAAGCTTTATCCTCGAAGAAGGATTACCCATGTTCATCCTCGAGAAAGTGCTCGAGTCCATGAAAGCCGCTGCACATGAGGCAGGGGTAGTCATCATCGCGGGGGACACAAAAGTCGCTGAGCGGGGTAAGGCCGATGGTATTTTCATCACCACGAGCGGCATAGGTGTCATTCGCGCAGGGCGAGAGGTCGGAGGTGCGAAGGCGGAACCAGGTGATGCTGTCCTGCTCTCCGGTCCCGTTGGAGAACACGGCATAGCGGTCCTAGCCGCACGAGGCGAACTCGAATTTGAAGCTGATGTCACATCTGACGTGGCCCCATTGAACGGGCTCATTGAGACCATGTTTAGAGCTTGTCCGTCGATCCATGTTCTGCGAGATCCTACGCGCGGCGGCGTAGCGACGACTTTAAATGAGATCGCTCGACAGAGTAATGTCTCGATTCAGATCGACGAAATTACTATTCCGATCACACCTCCGGTGATGGCCGCGTGTGAAATGTTGGGATTTGATCCGTTCTACGTGGCGAATGAAGGGAAGGTTGTTGCCATCATCCCGGCTGAATACACAGATGCAGTCCTTAAATCCATGCATGCTCATCCTTATGGAGAACAGGCAGTGAGAATCGGGGAGGTAACGGCTGAACCCGCAGGCCGGGTATTAATGAAGACAACGATCGGGGGAACCCGGGTCGTCGATGTGCTTGCCGGCGAGATGCTGCCTCGAATCTGTTAGGTGAGATGAGGGATTAGAACAAACACTCACAGCGTATGAGCTATTGGGGCTGTCTCCGTTCTTCGGAGACAGCCCCAAGGTCGCTTAAAGAGGAGACGTATTCACTAACCAGGAGGAAGATAGATCTGGTCGGCTCACATATCATCAGGAAAGTAATATCGGAATTATTCGATTAGATAGATTGAAGACTTTTAACGATGTTCTGTGTTTCCTCAGTTAACTCCGGCGATAGGTTGTAAACAGGGACGCCTTTCCGATCAGCCTCGATCACTCGCTCATCATTAAAAAGGTAGCCCAAGATAGGGAGACCGGGGGAACGAGACATGATAAAAGCTCGATCCTCCTCATTGCGCAGCTTGCTCCCCACTAAGTAAAGCCTGGCGAGTTTTAGGTCTTGTGCGAGCGACTTGATCTGGGTGGCAGTCCCGATGCTGCGTGCCGTGGGCTCGACGACGATGATCATGGCATCGACGGAGTCGGCTGTCGCTCGACCGAGATGTTCTACACCGGCATACATGTCCAGGAGCACGACCTCATCCCGACGCAGGAGGATGTGTGTGATCAGGGATCGCAGCATCGTACTTTCGGGGCAGATGCAGCCAGAACCGCCCATTTCGACTGCCCCTAATTCCAACAGGCGGATGTTGCCCTGGACGGCTGAGAAGCGGTCGGGCAGGTCGTCGACGCGTGGATTCAGTTTGAAGAAACCGCCGGTCGTTCCTGGCTGAGCGCCGGTCCGTTCATAAATCAACTCATCCATACGCGCGATCGGCGTCAGCTCTGCGAGCAGGTCGTCGGGGAATCCCAACGCCGCACCGAGGCATGGCGAGGGATCGGCATCGACAGCCAGCACCTGGAAATCCAGGTCAGCGTATGTATAAGCGAGCAGGCTGGTTAACGTCGTTTTTCCTACTCCACCCTTACCCGTAATGGCGATCTTCATCTGAGTCACCTCTCTCCTGTCTCAGTGTTGGTTATCTGTTTGGAGCCCGTGAAGCTGATGATGTTAGTTCATAGCTGACCGCGTGGTCGAAACGCGTTTAATAATGAGGACTCCTGTGTGGTTGAGCGTGTATATCGAAGGCCCCCTGCGTGTTCTAAAGCTAATCGTCGAGAAGCCCTTTCTCCCTCAACAGCGGACGGGCGTCAATCATGTTGCGTTCAAGAGCAGCATCCCGCGGGATGTCGAAAGCTATTGCCATGAGTTGCGTAAAGTAAAGAGCGGGCATGGCCTCGTCGACATCCATTTGAGTTTGGCGGCCGTCGAGGTTTATATGGCAGAGCGGGCAAGCAAGAGCGATCACATCCGCGCCACGGGCGCGTGCATTGGACAGTATATTGCCACTCATCTCGAGCACGATATCCGTGTGCGTCAGTGACAACGAAGCCCCGCAGCAAGAGACTTTGCAATCCCAATCCACAACCGTCGCGCCCAGAGCCTTTATCAGACGGTCCATTGCCATCGGGTATTCAGGGTCTTTCGATTCGGTCACCTCGGGTGGGCGCGTGAGCAGACAACCGTAGTAGCAGGCAACGTTAAGTCCTTCGAGCGGGCGAGTGACTTGGGCGGCGACGCCCTCGCTGCCGATGCGTTCATCGATGAGGTCAACGACTGAGTGGATGGCCACGCTATCTTGATAAACATAACCAAGTTCGTTGTCGAGCTCAGCTTTTAGATCTGGGTCGAGCCTTAGATCGCGCGCAGCTGCTTTGAACCGATTAAAGCATGCGGCGCATGGCAGGGTTACATCTTTCAACCCATCCTGTTCGAGTAAGATCAGACTCTCGAGCGGAAGGCGAGTAGCCTTTTTATGATCGACTCGGTGGGCAGGAGTCGATCCGCAGCATACCCACCCCTCGGGCTCGACAGGTTTAAGTCCCAACTTTTCCAGCACAGATCGAGTGGAATCATCGAATTCCTTGGCCATCGAGTGAAGTGAACAGCCCGGGTAATAACCGACTTCGTTTGAAGGCCTGGAAGCCGGAGCGAGAGGAGCCTTCCGCCTTCTTTTCCTCACGATCTTCGGCAGGAAGTTGATCTTGCGATGTTTGATCATATTCAAGCCGAAGCCGAGGTCCTTAAACGGTTGTTTGGTCCTCATATTCATTTCTAGCGTCAGCCCCAGTTCATAGGAGCGACCGAGAATATCCACATCTCGCAAGAAGACTTTTTGAAACAAAGCAATTTCTGGGACCTTGGGCTTAACGCCTGTTGCCAGGGCTTCGCTGACGATGAAATCCATTACCTTGGCAATATCGATCCCCTGTGGACAGCGTGTCGTGCAGATCTGGCACGAAGCACAGAGCCACGGTGTTTTGCTGTCGAAAATGACGTCTTCCATACCCAACTGGGCGGCGCGCATGATCTGGTTTGGTGCGAGATCGAAATGTTCGATAAGTGGGCAGCCCGACGTGCACTTAACACAGTGATAGCAGAGAAAGACGTTCTCCCCAGTGGCCTTTTGAATTCGCCGGGCGAGATCCGTGCTGATTTGTGTCTCCATAAGCGCCTCGTTACTCCCCGGTCTCGGTGCTGGAAGCAGGTAGAGCCGTAACTTCCGGTCTGGGCATTAATCCCGCGCCCTCAACAATGGGCTGGACCGCTTCCTCCCACTCGATGGCCATGACATGAACACCGCTCACACCTTCGATATCGCGCATTTTCTGGATTAACTCAATCGTAATCTGAATGCCTTCAGATCTCCAGGCTTCCCGGCGAGCTTTCTTGTCTTCCTTGTCGATGCCTTTCGTCGCAGCGGTCATGCGATCCACGATTTCGTCTGGCACGTCGAGACCGGGAACCTGATCGCGCATGTATTTCGCCATCCCCGGTGATTTCAGCGGCCCAACGCCAGCGAGGATGTAAGTTTTATCATGAAGACCCAGATCGTAGACTTTCTCCATGTACTCCTCGAATCGGGGCACGTTGTAGATGAGTTGGGTTTGAATGAAATCCGCTCCGGCTTCTACTTTCTTAGCCAGGCGGTAAGGGCGGTACTCGAAAGGATCTCCGAAGGGGTTTGCAGCCGCTCCAAGGAAAAAGCGCGGTTCAATACCCTTGATCTCGTCTCCGCATTGGAAAAGCTTCTTGTCTCGCATTCCGACCATCATTTGGAGAAGCTGCAGGGAATCAAGATCGTGGACGTTCTTAGCCGTCGGGTGGTTGCCGAAGGATTGATGGTCGCCAGTAAGGCATAGGACATTGCGCATACCGAGCGCATAAGCGCCCATAAGATCGGATTGCATCGCCAGGCGGTTGCGGTCGCGGCAGGTCATCTGAATGATGGGTTCTAAGCCTTCCTGAACCACGATTGTGCCTGCGCCGATGCTCGACATACGTACGATGGCCGTCTGGTTGTCGGTGATATTCGCCGCGTCGCAAAACCCAAGTAGAATCTTAGCTTTCTCGCGAATGACGTCGCCGTTGGAACTCTGTGGGGGGCCGAGCTCTCCGGTCACGGCAAAATGACCGTCGCGCAGAATGCGCTCCAGTCTAGAACCAGATTTATAGCCGTTGCTTTGAGCTTCTGTCATGTTCGTTGCTCCTTCTAGTCTACTCTGCCGCTTCGGCTTCGAGACGCAGATCTTCACGTGTGATTCGGCGCGGACCACCATCCCTGCTCGAGGACCAATTTTTCGGTGGCTGGATTTCCGTGAGGAGATGCAGCCGGTCCTGACCCTTAAGGCGGTCATAGATCAATTGCCACGCGCAAGGAGTATCCGGGTCGATTTCACAAACTCCATCTTGGGATCCGCCGCAGGGTCCATTCAGCAGCTGCTTTGCGCAGCGCGCAATCGGGCAGATGCCACCCGTTAATCCTAGAATACATTCGCCGCATGCTGCACAGCGTTCTTCCCATATTCCCTGTTCAATAGGCATCCCGAGGAATGTGGTGTTCAAGCCGGGGACGACGATGGCATCTGGGAAACGATCGGCGATCGCCTGAACACCGATGCCGCAGCCGATGGACAGCACAACATCCGCCTCGCGGATTTCATCCGCGAGGGGGTCGATGTATTCCCATTCGCACTGTCGCTGTACGGTCGTATGCGTTACATTTTTAGGAGCATCATCCAGCTTGGAGGTCATGCGCAGGCTCGTAGCCAGGATCCCGGCTTCCTTCTCACCGCCCGCGAAGCAGACCGTTACACACGTGCCGCAGCCCACGACGAGCACATTCTCCGCGTCTGCGATCAGACCTTTTATTTCCTCTAGAGGTTTTTGTTCTGCAGTGATCATATACGTCTCTCCTCAGGGCTACGCTGATAAAAAATCTTTTCAGGTTCCTTGCCTCACCCTGGATACCATCTACCTGTATATTTTTGATTCTGTTGGCAAGTTTACACCTTACTACCCGTCTTACCGTAGTGGATTTTGTCCTAGTTCCATTATCTGTTCGGTCATCTTGGTTGCGGCTTCGGCGAATTGCTTCCCCATTGCAGATGACATATTAAACATCTCGATTCGTTCGGGCTCGAGACCGATAGCAGTGATGATGTCCTTGATATGGCTGACCCGCCGTCGGGCGTTGAGATTTCCCTCTTGAAAATGACAGTCGCCCTCCAGGCAACCGGCCACCATTATCCCATCGGCGCCATGTTCTAGGGCGTGAAGAACTTCCAACGGATCCAGACGGCCGGAACATGGGATTTCCACGATCCTCATTTCGGCCGGGTAGCTAAGTCGCAGGACACCAGCCAGATCAGCAGCCGCATAGGCGCAGTAATGGCAGCAATAGGCCACGATCTGTAGTGTTGTACCTTCTCGGTCGTTCATGTTGCAACCTTAATTACCCTCGTTCATCGCCCCCACATCAAAAAGCGAAAGGACTTGGGCTTCCACCTGCTGGTGTGTGTAATGAAGCAATTCAATAGCATTTGCAGGGCACTCTCCAACGCAGGTTCCACAACCCTGGCATATCGTTGGCTCGATATACGCAGTTCCGACGATTCCGGCGACGCCTGTGAAGTTGTCCTTGACCTCCGGCACGCTGAATGGACAAATACGGACACAGGTCAAACAACCGACACATGCCTGGGGGTCTACCAGAGCGATTGCCCCCCCTGCACTTAGCGTTTCCTGTGTCAGTATCACAGCCGCGCGTGAAGCCGCGGCTCGAGCCTGCGCGATGGTTTCGTCGAGCAATTTCGGATAATGTGCTGCGCCGGCGAGGAAGATTCCGCTGCTTGCGAATTCCACCGGTCGCAGTTTGACATGCGCTTCCAGGAACCATCCGTCCATGTCGACAGGGACTTTTAGTGTTCTTGCCAGCTCTCTATACCCTTCCGATGGAACCATCGGCATGGAGAGGACAAGCAGGTCGGGCTCAAGCATGAGGGGAACGTTCAAAGTGGTGTCCAGCACCCGGATATGGAGAGGATGATCGCTCCCTGCCGGTTCGACTTCCGGCTTCTGGTCACGATCGTAGCGTACGAATATAACACCGAGCTCCCTCGCTTGGCGATATAAGCGCTCCTTGAATCCGTAGGTGCGGATGTCCCTGTGGAGGATGACCACTTCGATCTCTCGGTATAATTCCTTGAGGTGGATTGCGTTTTTCAAAGCGATCGTGCAGCACGTTCGTGCACAATACTGTTCCGCCGGACCCACGCATTGGATTAGTACAATTTGATTAACGGATTGCAGATCGAATCGATGGGTTCCAGTATTCTCGTCGTTATAAGCACCAATTGCGAGAAGTGATTCAAATTGCTGCAGAGTTAAAATGCGAGGATCGGCGCCAAAGCCATACTCTGGTCCTCGGTATTCCTGCCCGCCAGATGCAACAATCGTGACGCCGTGTTGTATTTCGGTCGTGTCACCTTTTGAGTCTGCCACCTGGGTTGTGAAGTTGCCGACGAAACCGCGAGTCGTGACTACTTCGGACTGCATTCTGAGGGTTATGTTCGGGTGGTTCTCCACCCTGGAGATGACGTCTGAAAGATAGGTCTGTGGGTTCGTGGGGTTATCTGCGTTGGCCTCCGGGAGACCAAGATGGATGTGCCGCAGATTCCCACCAAGGACATCATCACGCTCGATGATGTGGACAGGAAAGCCCTGATCGGCGAGCGTCAATGCGGAAACTAGGCCGGCAATTCCTCCACCAATAACCAGAGCTTCATGCTGGATCGCCACAGGCGTCTTGGTCAATGGCTCCAACCCCACCACTCGCGAAACCGACATTTGGACTAGCGCTTTTGCTTTAGCAGTCGCGATTTCCGGATCATCAGAATGGACCCATGAACAATGATTGCGGATGTTAGCCATGCTGAATAAGTGCTCATTAAGACCGGCCTGACGGATAATATCCTTGAAGAGTGGTCCGTGGGTCAGTGGTGAACACGAGGCGACGACCACGCGATTCAATTGGTGCTCTTCGATTCGTCCTTGAATGAGGCTCGTGCTGTCTTGTGAGCAGGCGTAAAGCAGGCTTTCGGCGTGCACGACATGGGACAGTTGTGCGGCTGTCGAGGTCACATCCCCGACATCGAGGAATCCGGCGATGTTGGAACCACAATGACATACGAAGACACCCACTCGAGGTGATTCTTGCTCAACTGCGAGCTCCTCTGGATAGGCTGCCTCGCGAGCAAGCGTACCGCGTGCGGGTGCAAGCAACCCCCCGGTCAGTCCGGCTGCGCCGCTGGCGTCCACGATCGACTCGGGGATATCTTTCGGCTCAACGAACGGACCGACAGCGAAGAAACCGGGTCGGCTGGTCTCGGTCGGGTGGAAGGAGGATGTGCGACAGAAGCCGAAATCATCGAGATCAACCCCGAGTCTGTGCCCTAACTCCCGGACCGAATCGGACACCTCCATTCCGACAGAAAGGACTACCAGATCATATTCTTCGGCGTTGATCTGAAACAGGTCGCCGGGTTGAACGTCGGGAACTTCGTCCTTGGAATAGCGGAGGATCAGATTGCGGCTTTCGGGGTCTTCGTCAAGTGCCGAGATCCGGCAGCGTATGTACTCGATGCCGTATTGATCCTGAGCACGCTGGAAGTACGTTTCATATCCTTTGCTGAAAGCACGCATATCCATGAGGAACACTTGAACATCTGTTTCTGGATGGTGTTCTTTGAGGAGCATGGCCTCTTTGGTTGCATACATGCAGCAAACGGCTGAGCAGTAATCGTGGCTCTGATCGCGCGAGCCAACGCATTGCAGGAAGGCAACTTTACGGGGGAGTTTCTCATCAGAAGGTCGCAGGACCTCCCCCAGGGTCGGCCCGCTTGCATTAAGGAGTCGCTCGAGTTGAAGAGACGTGATGACATTGGGGTAGCGTCCAAAACCAAATTCCGCTGCGTGTTCTGCGTGAAAGATCTGATATCCAGGCGCGAGGATGACTGCGCCTACATCAATTTCATCCACGACTTCGACAGCATCATGATCGATCGCGTCGGTGCCGCAGGCGTAGACACAGGCAAGGCATTCTGAGCATAAACCACACTGCAAACAGCGACTTGCTTCGGCTCGCGCTTGACGTTCGGTGAACCCGAGCACGACCTCACGGAAACCTATCACGCGCTCTTCCATCGAGAGCAGGGCAGGCTCCTCCCGTGCTTGTGTTTGGAATTCACCAGCCTCCACACGCTGAGCGATCTGCTCTCGCGAGAATTTAATTACCGGAGGCTTCGCTGCATCCGGCTGCTCGAGCGGTTCACCCTGTAAATAACGATCGATAGAAACAGCGACACGGTGTCCCAAAGCAACAGCGTCGATGATGTAGCTGGCGCCGGTTTTCCGGCCACCTACAACAAAGACTCCGCCGTATTCGCTGACAAGAGTCTCAGGGTCACCGATCAGGTCATCATAGTGAGGATCAAGGAAGCATAGATCGGATTGCTGCCCAGCGGTGATGATAACGGTGTCTACATCGAGCGTCATTTCCGTGCCGGGTTTGATCTTGGGGCGGCGGCGACCTTGCTCGTCAACGACCATACCCTTAGCTGTTTGGGCGAATTCAACCCCAATAACTCTTCCCTTTTCCACGAGGATACGTTTGGGTGTGGTGTGCTCACGAAGCTGAATGCCCTCGGCTTCGACGGCAGCCATCTCCCAATGATAGGCGGGCAGCTCGCCCCGTGGCTTGTCGAGAGCCAGGAAGACTTCCTGCGTACCCAAACGGCGTGCGACCGCCGCTGCGTCAAGGGCAGTGATCCCTCCACCAATGACGGCGACGCGCATGCCTATCTCAAGCGGCTCTCCAAGATTGATCTTTCGCAGGAAGGTGGCGGCAGAGATCACGCCCTCCGCATTCTCGCCGTCCAGTCCCAAGGATTGATTACGCGACGAGATTCCTGTCGCAACACAGACGGCATCATATCCTTCGCTTAGGAGTTTGACCGGATCGCGGACCGGAGTGTTGGTTTTTAGGACCACGCCGAGGGCGAGAATGTCATCGATATCCTGCTGGAGTATGCCCTTCGGTAAACGGTGGGCCGGTATGCCGACTCGCATCATGCCGCCGGCGACCGGCAGCGCTTCGTAGACCGTGACGCCGTATCCCATCTTCGCCAGATCGTGCGCTGCAGTCAGGCCGGCTGGACCGGCGCCGATCACAGCCACCCAATGAGGTTTGGTACGGGGAGCGGGTTCGACCCTCTCGCGCCCATAGGCAAGGGCATAATCCACCACGAAACGCTTGAGGGACATGATCGCCACCGGCTCATCCACGAGAGACCGGGCGCAATAGCCCTCACAAGGATGGTGGCACGTTCGGCCGCAGACGCTGGGGAAGGGGTTATCCTCCTTGATCACTCGCAGTGCATCGCGGTACCGACCCTCTGTGATAAGTGCGATGTAGCCCTGCGCTCGCTGCCCAGCCGGGCAAGCGCCGCGACAAGGAGCAATCCCAAGTTTTTCGATGGTATAAGCGTCGGGAACAGCTTGAGGATAGAGTTTATAAGCCGCACGTCGCTCAGACAGCCCCTCGTTGAATGTATCGGTGAGGACGACAGGACACACATCTGCGCAGTCGCCACAACCAACGCACTTGGCGAGATCCACATATCGCGGTTTGCGGCGCAGTGAAACGTTAAATTTTCCCGGTTCGCCTTCAACACTCAGGACCTCAGTGTCGACTAGCAATTCAATGTTCAAATGCCGACCGACCTCGACCAGCTTAGGGCTTATCGTGCACATGGCGCAGTCATTGGTCGGAAATGTCTTATCCAATTTCGCCATGTGCCCACCGATGGCCGATTTGCTCTCCACCAGGTACACGCGGAAACCCTGATCGGCTAGATCTAGGCTGGCCTGCATTCCGGCGATCCCGCCGCCAACGACCAAGACGGCGCCGGAGGGCATCTCTGACGTGCGATCTGAGCTCATGGCCCAATCTTCTCCAATGTCTTCTCAACTTCACGCAGCAAAGGTTCCGGTGCGATCGGCTTCTGCAGGTAGGCTCGAACAGGCATATCGCGACCCGTCTCAAGTTCATACCTCCTGCGACTGGCATCCTCCACTACCGTAGTGAGCACGAGGATGGGTATCTTGGCGGTTGCGGGGTCGCTTTGTAGTTCACGAATTACGCCGAACCCGTCCATCCTGGGCATAAGTAAGTCAAGCAGAAGTAGGTCCGGGGTGCGTTTCCGGATCATCTCAAGGCATTGTTCGCCGTCACGAGCCGTGGCGACGTTGTATGGGCGACTCTCTAAAACGATGCTGATGGCTTCGATGATATCCGGGTCATCGTCCGCCACGAGAATGTAAGGTTGATCGACAATCGCGCTAACCCGACGTAGCAGCTCGTCAGGAGGAGCTGGTTTCTCGATGTAATTAGATACATCCATCGCCACACCGGTCTCGAGTTCATAGCGCCGATAAGCAGCATCTTCGATGACGGTCGTTAATATGATGATCGGTATTCCAGCGAAGTCGGGGTCACTGCGAAGCTCGCGGATAACAGCGAAACCGTCCATGCGCGGCATAAGCATGTCGAGAATGAGCAGATCGGGGATCTCGTCCCTGATATGCTCCATACATATGATCCCGTTACTCGCCGTAGCCAGGCGATAGTCATTGGTTTCCAGGACGGCGACGATCCCTTCGCGAATGTCCGGGTCATCGTCTACGATCAGGATAAATGGCTTTTCACTCACAATGCTCGCCTTTCACGATATGCACCCATTAATCTTGTCCACCAGAGTTGGAGATTTCTCCCTCAATGGACTTTGCCCCGCGATCCCTGGGCAGTGTCAGCGCCTGGGGGATTCGAACGGTTACTTTTGTGCCGCTCTTTCCCGACTCGTAAGGGCTTTGAACTTCGATATGTCCTTCATGGGCATTCACAATTTTCTTGGCAATCGAGAGACCTAAGCCCGCACCGCTAATTTCCTCGACGTTGCCAGATCGATAAAAATCGTCGAAGATGTGGGGCTGATCCTTAGCCGGGATACCCATACCCTCATCGAGAACTTCTACAACAAGCATACCGGATTCTTCATGCGCCGATAGAGTGACGGTGCTCTCTTCAGGGGAAAATTTGATCGCATTTGCGAGCAGGTTGGATATAACCTGTCGCAGGCGGCGTCTTGCGGCTACGATCGGGGTATATTCACTGGGACCGATGGCTTTTAATCGGATGTTCTTTTGCGTGGCAGCGAGGCGGACTTCCTCAATCGCCTCAGCGCCGATCTCCATCGGATCCACAATCTCGAAATCGGCGCGTATCTGTTCGGGTTGCATCCTTGCGAAATCGAGGATGTCGCTGATAAGCGACCGCAGGTCGCTAAGGCGAAGTGCACTGCGCTCAAGCAAGCGCCGTTGTTTATCGCTGATATCGCCGGCATACCCGCCCAGAGTGATTTGGAGATAGTTTTCAACTGCAGCGATCGGTCTTTTTAATTCGTGAGAGACAATGGACAGGAAATAGGTCAATGTTGATGTTGCGCTAAACAAGCGAGCTCTTGTGATCGAAGCCACACGTTCCATGAGATCACAGCCGGCCACAGGGTATTGCGAGATAAGAAAGCGGAGATCTTCTTTTGGGATGGCGAGAACTTTGGTGTCCTCGAGACAGACCCCCGAGGCTGTGTACTCGTAAGGGTAAACCAGACTCGACCAGCCCATGGCATGCCAGGGTCCGATCACCCCAATGGCAGCTCGACGAACCGTACCCGTTTGGCCTAATTGGACTTTCATCTCGAGAGAAACTTTGCCGCTCAAGAGGAGGTAAAGGTGCTCCGCATTGGCACCTTCTATGAATATTAACTCTCCCTCTTTATAGTTCTTATCAAGGGTTTTTTGCGCGATAAAATCCAGCACTTCTGTAGGAAGCCCTGTGAGTAAATCAAATCGTTCAAGCGTTTCAGTCGTCGGCGTCATCTTCCTTTTCAACGGGAGCCACAGTTTGGCGCTGTTTACTCTGCACGTGGCCATTCCCGCTAATGATTCGGAATGGACTTGGCCCTAGGTGCTCAATCTCTGCGGTGAGTTCAGCCGCCGCGAAAGCGAATTGGCCTCCCATCGCCGCTGAGACGTTGATCATCTGTAAGCGCTGACCCTCGAGGCCGATCTCCTCAATAAGTTGGCGCGTGTGCTCCACTCTGCGGCGGGCGTTAGCATTACCTTCCAGGTAATGGCAGTCTCCGGGCAGTCAACCAGCTACCAACACACCGTCGGCGCCGTCCTCGAAAGCCCGTAAAATGTGCAGAACATCAACCCTTCCGCTGCAGAGGACCTGGATGATCTTGATCGCCGAAGGGTATTGAATCCGTAAGCTTCCGGCTAAATCAGCGGCGTTGTAAGCACAATGAGTGCAGCAGAAGGCCACAATCTGGGGCTCGAAGTTGGCCATCATTCTCCTTAGTTCCCTAATAATAACGCATCAAGTTTGACCATAATTTGGTCATCCTGGTAGTACGCCAGTCGAATGGCTTTCGCCGGGCACTCCGCGACGCAGTTTCCGCATCCCTGGCATACCGTCGGTTCGATATAGGCAGTGCCGGTGATCCCCCCAACACCGGCAAATTCATCTTTAATCAGCGGGACGTCAAAGGGACATATGCGCACACAAGTTAGACAGCCAACACAGAGTTCAGGGTCAACCTCAGCGACGATGCCACCTGCCGTGAGGTGGCTGCGAGAGAGCACCAAGGCGGCACGCGCCGCCGCGGCTTGCGCCTGGACAATGGTTTCATCAATCAGCTTGGGGTAATGTGCCATACCGGCCATGTAGATGCCGTCGGAGGCGAAATCCACCGGGCGGAGTTTTACGTGAGCTTCGAGGAAGAACCCATCAGCATCGACGGACACTTTAAACATCGTCGCAACTTCGCGCGAATCCTGGGCGGGCACGACCGGGTTGCTCAACACCACCAAATCTGGAGTGAGCAGGATTTCACGACCGAGATTTGGGTCGCGCACTCTAATCTCTACACCTTCGTTTGTCGTCGATACATCTAAAGGATTCTCTTCGTCGTAGCGAATGAAGACGATGCCTTCACTCCGGGCCTGTGTGTAGAGTCGTTCCTTGAAACCATACGTGCGAATATCTTTGAAAAGCACTGTAATGAGCGTCTCAGGTTTAAGGCGCTTGAGTTCCAGAGCGTTCTTCAAAGCTGTAATACAGCAGGTGCGGGCGCAGAAATCCTTCGCTGGACCGACGCAGAGGATCATGGCGACTTCGTCGGGCAATTGTTCGCCGAGCGTCTGCCACGCTTCGCTTGCTCTACCCTCGAGTGCGACCTTTGGGTTCTTTGCCTGAGCGAGCAATTGCTCGAATTCCAACCCCGTCGCCAGGCGCGAGCTCTCTTGGTAACCATATTCCGGACCGTGGTATTCGACGCCGCCAGTAGCCAGTATGGTGGCGCCATGGGGGATCTCAATCTCTTCGCCGTCGCTATAACGAAGTCTAGAAGTGAAGTGCCCCATAAAACCGCTGGTGTGCGCAACCTCTGCGCTGAGGTGAATCTGGATCCTGGGTTCGTTTTCAACACGTTGGATTAATTGCTCTAAATACTCTTGCGGGTCATTGTCGTTCAAGCCGAAGCGAATCTCTCGCAGGTTTCCACCTAACTTGTCTTTGCGCTCGACCAGATGCACGTTGAAGCCGCCATCGGCAAGCGCGAGCGCAGTGTTCATCCCGGCTACACCCCCGCCGACGACAAGACCGTCGTTCTCAATCGGAACCTCAGTCGTATGGATCGGCTGCAGCGTTATTGCCTTAGCGGCAGCCATCCGCACCAGGTCTTTAGCTTTATGCGTGGCAGCTTGGGGATCGTGCGAATGCACCCAGGAGCACTGGTTGCGGATGTTCGCCATCTCGAACATGGCTGGGTTCAAGCCGGCAGAGCGAATGCTGTCCTGGAAAAGAGGTCCGTGGGTAATAGGCGTGCAGGAGGCGACAACCACGCGGTTGAGCCCCAATTCCTTCACCTGTTCGGTAATGTGGGCGATACTATCTTGAGAGCATGTGTACAGGTTGTCTTCGGCGTGGACCACGCCTGGAAGAGATCTGGCGTATTCTGCTACACCGGGGACGTCCAGGAAACCGCCGATGTTTGAACCGCAATGGCATACGAACACACCTGTGCGCGGCTCTTCCCCGGCGATTTCGCGCTCTGGTGGATATTCAACTGCCTGAGTAAGGGAGAAGCGCGCCGGGGCGAGCAGGCCGGCTGCGAGTGCGGCTGCACCGGTAGCGTCTACGATCGACTCAGGGATATCTTTCGGTTCGCGGAATGGTCCGGCCGCGTATATACCGGGTCTGGTGGTAGCAAGCGGATCAAATAGAGTCGTGTGGCAGAAGCCATACTCATCAAGTTCGATCCCTATAGTCCGGCCTAGTTCTTTCACCGATTCGGAGATTTCCATCCCCACTGAAAGAACGACCAGGTCAAATTTCTCCTCGGTGATGATCGACTTGAGATTATCCTGATCATCGCTCGGGGAGCCCTGCTCGTCTGTGTAGCGGACGATCAGATCCCCGGTTTCGGTGTCCTCCTGCAAGGATGATATCCGGCAGCGGGTGTATTCAATACCGTACTGGTTTTTCGCTCGCTGATAGTAGCCCTCATAGCCCTTACTGTAGGCTCGCATGTCCATCATGAAGACATGGATTTCGGCTTGCGGGTCGTGTTCCTTGATCATCACTGCTTCTTTTGTGGCGTACATGCAGCAAACCGCGGAGCAGTAATCATGGCTCTGATCGCGCGAGCCAACGCATTGCAGAAATGCGATCTTGCGTGCTGGTGCGTCGTCGGAGGGCCGATTGACATGGCCTCCTGTAGGACCGGAAGCCGATAATAAGCGCTCTAGTTGCAGCGCCGTGATCACATTGGGATAGCGGCCAAAACCATACTCCTGGGAGAGTTCTGCGTTATAGATCTGGTAACCCGGCGCAAGGATTACGGCTCCGACCTTGACCTGGTCTATTGTTTCGACCATGTCGTGGTTAATAGCCTCCGGACCGCAGATGTACTGGCAGGAGAGACACTCAGAGCATAGCGCACAGGCAAGACAGCGGGCGGCTTCTTCTTGCGCGAGTTCATCCGTAAAACCACGTTCAATTTCGTCGAAGCCGGTTTTCCGCTCCTCGATCGTAAGTTCGGGGATCGGCACCCTGCTCTTGATCTCGAACTCACCTTTAGCTACCCGTTCTAAGAGTTCTGCGCGCGTGAATTTGACGACCGGAAAATCCGGCTTGGGAGGGGCTTCAAGATCCTCGCCTATAAGATAGCGCTGGATGCTTTCCGCTGCCTGGTGGCCTGAGGCGACCGCTTCGATCACAAATGATGTTCCAGAGACACTGTCGCCGGCGGCGAATACGCCCGGTCGAGTTGCAGCCATGGTGTTAGGGTTGATGGCGATTGTGCGCTGCTGGGTGACTCCCACACCGGCGTCGTCGGGGATGAAAGCCAGGCCGGCGCGCTGCCCAACGGAGAAGATCACCGTATCCGCATCAAGAATATGCATAGAATCCGGTTCAGTTTCGATGCTGAGCCGACCTTCGTGGTCGAACTCAAAGTGGGTGACTCGGTCGCATTCCACACCCACAGCGCGGCCATCGCCATTGGCGACGACGCGCAGAAAGGTGCGGTCGGGGTGGATCGTAACGCCTTCTTCTTCTGCGGCGTCGGCTTCCTCTGCGTGACACGGCATCTCATCACGCGGCTCGAGGCAGGCAAGATGGACCTCCGCACCAAGGCGCACAGCCGTCCGGGCGCAGTCGATGGCTACGTTCCCGCCGCCCAGTATGAGCACCTTCTTCCCAAGTTCAAGATCGTTATCTAGTCTGACATCACGCAGGAAGAGGGTGTTGATCAAGACACCGTCGAGATCGGCGCCCGGGATTGGCAGACGTATTCCCTCGTGGGCGCCGACCGCGATCAGGACGGCATCGAAGCCTTCTTCAAAAAGGTAGTCGAGATCTTCGATAACTGTGTTGAGATGCAAGTCGATCCCGAGGTCGAGAATGTCAGCGATCTCTCGCTCGATGATGTCTGTCGGCAGGCGGTATTCGGGAACGCCGACACGCAACATCCCTCCGGCGACGGGTAAAGCCTCGAAAACGCTGACAGGGAAGCCGAGCCGGGCTAGATCTTGCGCGGCGGTGAGCCCGCAGGGCCCGGCACCGATGATCGCCACTCGTTTGTCTTGGGTGATTTCGGCCGGGGGAACAGGTTTGCGCGGGTTGGCGTACACCTTGTCGGTGACAAAGCGTTTCAGAGCGCGGATATCAATAGGTTCATCAATTAGGCCCCGATTGCAGGCATCTTCGCAGCGGTGATTGCAGATACGGCCGCATATCCCCGGGAAGGGGTTGTCCTCTTTGATCACACGCAGAGCGTCGTCGTAACGGGCTTCGCGGATGAGAGCGATATAACCCTGTGCGCGTTGGCCTGCGGGGCAGGCGTCACGGCAAGGGGAAATTCCCAGCTTATCAATTGCGAAGGCGCCAGGGACGGCTTGCGGATAGAGAATGTGCGCGGCGCGCCGTTGAGAGAGGGCTTCATTGAAGAGGTCTGGAAGGATTATCGGGCAGACATCGACGCAATCCCCACAGCCGACGCATTTTTCGAGATCGATATAACGGGGTTTATGTCGCAGCGTGACTGCGAAATCGCCGGCTTGACCATCGATATTAACGACTTCAGTGTCGACCAGCACGTTGATATTAAGGTGCCGCCCGGTTTCAACCAGCTTGGGGCTGATGGTGCACATGGCGCAGTCGTTCGTGGGGAAGGTCTTATCGAGCTTGGCCATGTGTCCGCCGATGGCGGATTGGGATTCTACGAGGTAGACGCGGTAACCCTGGTCAGCCAGGTCAAGGCTGGCCTGCATTCCGGCAATACCGCCACCGACGACCATTACAGCCCCAATAGGGGCATGGTCGACTGGTAGGTTTGCCAGGTTGAGGGTGTCTGCCTGCGTACCGTTGGTCACGGAACGCCCCTCCCGTGGCTAGGAGCCTCACTGGTGGTGTAATTACACGCCAACTTCAGGCTCGCCGTCCTGTCAATAATGATAGGCGGCGGGTCAATAAAGTCAGTAGTGGCGGATGTCATAACCAGACTGGATAAACTTCATCCATTTTGAATAATACATTCTCCTGTGTATATTAAGTATGAGGGATTGTGGGTTATGTTTCATAACAATTAGGTACCCACAGGAACCTGTGCACCGCCCAAAAATGGGTTATTTATGAAGTTCCTGGCACGAAAACCCCACTGCTTGCGGTGGGGATGAATTGCCTTTACACTAACTATATACGATTGGGCGCTAAACGGTAGAAGCAGAATAGGCTCAGCGTTTGCCCAAAGCGGCTCTTTAACAATTTCAAATATCTGGTTGG
>DAOUDJ010000222.1:0-74145 GCA_034430795.1 Anaerolineales bacterium
TCTGTGGTTCAACGGAAAACGTGCAAGTACACCACATCAGGGCTCTGAAAGATCTGACCAAATTCAAAGGGCAGAATAAACCGGAGTGGGTAGAGGTCATGGCGGCTCGCAGACGCACGACACTTGTGGTCTGCCGAAGCTGCCACTGGTCCATCCACAATGGGACGTTTCAACCTACCTCATGAACGGATTGGGATCCCGATTATGCGGGTAGCACAAGACTCGTGATAGATGCATTAGCTCACTGGCGAGCCGGGTGCGGTGAAAGTCGCACGCCCGGTTCAGGGAGGGGGCGTCGGAAAAGGGTCTATCCATAGACACCTCGCCTGCGCTCTACTCCACGGCACAGCCTGACCCCGAAGATGATCAAGAACTCATGGATGTTTATGGTGAGGAGATGGCGACAGCCATCCATATTGTTCTGCGCATGATCCGCATGGGTAATCTCCTGGGGAATACAACCGATTACATACTCTACCGGTTGACGTTTGGTAGGGCGGGTGTGTAGAAGGAGAGGGAAGAACGATGGGTGAAGCACCAGCGGTAAGGGATTACTGGCGATCCTATCTTGATTCTCTTCAATCTGATCTGCCATCACGGAATTTTGAGTATGAAGCCTGGGCGTTCGGGAACACATCTGAAATGGCTGATAACTTAGGGGGTTTGGTCAAGCGGGGGGTGAAGATTGCGACGGCATCACTTGTCTGGGCTTACCAAGCGGATGGCGAACCGTTCCCCGAGGTCGGCGATATTAGCATCATCCTGGACGGCCGGGGTGATCCAATGTGTATCATCGAAACGTCGGATGTCGAAGTAGTCGCGTTTAATGAAGTGGGCGAGAAGCATGCCTATGATGAGGGTGAGGGGGATCGCAGCCTGGACTATTGGCGAGAGGTCCATTGGGCTTTCTTCGCCGAGGAGTGTAAATCCATCGGCAGAGAACCCACGGGTGATATGCCCGTGGTTTGCGAGTGGTTCCGGTTGATCTACTCATCATGAGCGGATCAACGCCGCGTTTTGCTTGTGATCAATGTAGAGAAATTCAGAGTTAGGTACTTACACTATTTGAAGCATACAGGGAGATTTCTTCCAAAAATCAATCTTTGCTCCCAGTAGGGATGATTCCATACACGCAACAACGAGGTAAGAAAATGAAACGTTTTACGAAGTGGGCTGAGCACGAATTCGGCATGGGTGCGAGAGTGATCGTGACCCTCCTGGCGGGGGTCGTTTTTGTCCTGTTAATCCCCTTTCTGATCCTCAAGGGATCAACTACGATTGATCGTTGGCTGCATATCTCCCGTTTCGATTCTGGCTTGATTAATCTCCTGGTTGGTGGAACCATGGCTCTCATCGGGTGGCTGTTCGCTATTTGGTCGATTGTCGATCAGCTCACACGTGGCAGAGGCACGCCGCTTCCGGTTATGGCGACGCAGACATTGCTTATCGCTGGGCCATTCGCCTATTGCCGAAACCCGATGAGTTTTGGGACGATAGTCCTTTATTCCGGTCTGGCAATCTGGACGGGCTCCTGGTCCGCGATCGGCTTGGTGACGACATTTGCGGTTGTGCTTATAACCTACCTTAAATTCATTGAAGAGAAAGAGCTCGAAGCGAGATTTGGACAGTCGTATATCGAATATAAGAGAACAACACCGTTCATCCTTCCTTCGTTGTGGAAAAAGTAAGCAGCACCGTTAAATGTCTCTTCCTGTCGAGTAGTAGGGAGGGAGAGCTGCATTCAAGTGACGACCAAGGTGTGATCATAATTTAAGCAGGATGGGTGCACATGGACAAAGAGCGCTTCGACCAGCAGATAAGATTTATTCTTGAAATTGACAAACTTAAATCGGTCATCCGGCAATCGTACTTGCTCGCTGGAGCCCGGCAAGAAAACTCTGCTGAACACAGTTGGCACGTCGCCCTGATGGCGATGCTCCTCGCAGAGTACGCGGAGCAACCTGTAGACTCGCTGCGGATTATAAAGATGCTCCTGATTCATGACGTTATCGAGATCGATGCGGGTGACACTTACTGCTATGATGAAACTGGAACATTGAATCAATCCAACCGCGAGAATGTAGCAGCTGAGCGTCTATTTGGTCTTCTGCCAGAGGATCAGGGAGTGGAGTTGCGTGAGCTGTGGAAAGAATTTGAAGCGCGTACCACACCGGAAGCGCAATACGCAGCCACGATCGATAGACTCATGCCCTTGCTCCATAACTATCATACCGAGGGGCGATCGTGGCGTGAGCATGGCATAAAGAAGGATCAGGTGAGCGCCCGAAATGAAGCTATGAAGGATGGTTCACTCGCTCTGTGGGAGTTTGCGATGTCGCTCATCGATAATGCCGTTGATAGGGAATACCTAGACTGAACGAAACGAATAATAGATGTTGATCTTTGCTGCCCGCGAATATGCGCGTAGTCAACGGTTTCAAGCCCAAATTCATGGCGCAAGATCGTATTTGGAGAAGAAGTTTGCTCAATCGCTCTTGATCGTGGCTACCCCAAAGTGCTTTATTTTCAGATTGGCAGGACTATCGTGATCTGCGTCCCTCGATCGAGATCGCTTTCGGCGCCGATCTCGCCCCCATGGGCTTCCACCAGCTTCCTGGCGATAGCCAGCCCCAGGCCGCTGCCTGCGGAATCAGCCGATTTATAGAAGCGCTCGAAGACGTGAGGTAGGTCTTGCGCATCGATTCCCGAGCCGGTATCGAGGACGATGATCCGGACTCGATCGGTGCCTTCCTGCCCAATCTGAACCTCGATTGTTTCGCCGGATGGTGTGTAACGCAATGCATTGGCGATCAGATTGGTCAGCACTTCCCGAAATCGCAATGGATCGACATTGACTAAGGGAATATCTTCTGCGGCAGCCAGTTTAAGGGAAATACCTGCCGCCTCAATTTGGGGGCGATAGGCGGCGAGTGTCTCGCTGGTTAGCAAAGTCAGATCTGTAGCTTCTCTGTGCAGTTGGAGTGCTCCGCTATCGGCCAACCCAAGGGTCCGTAAATCTTCGATCAAAGTGGCGAGCTGTCTTGTCTCCTCGAGCAGCGCCTTCAAATGAGCATCATCCCGTTCGTATACGCCGTCGATCATGCCCTCTATGTTTCCCTGGATTACGGTTATGGGTGTTCGCAGCTCATGGGTGAGATCAGCCATGAGCTCATTGCGCTGATCTGCTTGTACCTCAAGTTGGCGGACCATGGCGTTGAAGGAGGATACAAGAGCATACATCTCCGGGGCTCCACGCTCCGGGACCCTTACCGAGTAGTCGCCTTCTGCAACGCTATAAGAAGCTTCCAGCAGACCATCGATGGGGGAAATTACGCGTCGGATCGTTCGACCCATATGGAAGACCACGGCGGTGATAAGAACGCCCACGCCGATGAATATGGGCAGAGCAGGCGCTTTATGAAGGTTGATCTCCCCGGAGAGTTTCGTGAGCATATAAACGCTTCCCGAGCAGGTCACAGTGGCGATCACTAATGTGATGAGCGCTCCAATAGCAAGACGCGGGAACAATTTAGGGCGGTTTTTACGCCAGAAAGGATGAACCGGCGGCCATGATTCGTCCTCAGGCCACCAGTGTGGGGGTGGGCGATTGAAACGGCGCTCGCGCATTTTGGCCCAGAAACGATGAGTGGGGTGGTCGCTATGCTTCATCGCTAAATCGGTATCCGACACCGTAAACTGTTTGGATGTAACGCGGCTCGCGCGGGACAGGTTCGAGCTTGCGGCGGATGTTTTTAATGTGAGCGTCGATCGCGCGCTCGTAGGATTCAATCGCAACACCATGGACGGCATTGAGGAGTTGGGAGCGAGTGAAGATCCGCCCGGGTTGGCTGGCAAGAGCCTGCAGAAGCTGAAACTCCGTCGCTGTGAGATCGATCTCGTCACCGCCAACAGTGACCCGCATGCGGGGCAAATCCAAAGTGACATCTCCCACCCGGATAACTTCTCGTTCTTCCTGAGCCAGCTCTGATCTTCGCAGAACGGATCGAACCCTGGCGACGAGTTCCTTGGGGCTGAAGGGTTTGGTGATGTAATCGTCAGCGCCGAGCTCCAGCCCGACGAGTTTGTCCGTTTCCTCATCGCGCGCGGTGAGCATGATGATTGGGAGATTCGATGTCTTGCGGATAGATCGACAGACATCCAGCCCATCCATGCCGGGAAGCCCCAGATCCAGCACAACAAGGTCAGGTTTCTCAGCTTGGATGACAACCAGGGCGTCTTCCCCGTCGCCAGCGCTCATGACCGAAAACCCAGCGTTCTCCAGGTAATCCTGGGTGAGCTGGATGATCTTTGGCTCGTCATCAACTACTAGGATCTTCTTCAACCTGGGGACCTCCAGAAGCGGGATTCGATGCGGATGCACCTATTCTACATCAGCTGGCAGGTGAATCGGTTCCCCTTATTAGGGAAGCGCAAACCCGGGTGATGTCGAGAAACCACCCGGGTTGCTGGAGACGGGGGTCAGTCTTTAGATGTGCCAGCCTCGTCGCCATCTTCGGCTTCGTGCATCTGTGCATGCCACTTTTGGATAAAATCTGGGGTGTTCATCTCATCCCAATCCCTACAGGCGTATCTTCCCATCGGCCGCCACCCAGGATGGTGAGAACCCAATCGCATTGCGCCGAAGCCGAAGAGCGGGAAGAATATCACCCTTACCAAGGCGCGCAGCAGGACTATCAACAGCAGGAACCCTAGAAGCCCCATAAAGAAGGGGGGGAAACGATGTAAGAGGACCGGAAAGCCCTCTGCGCCGCCATCAACGAAGGCTCTATGGGAAAGGGGACTGCCAGGAAAGACAAACCCTTCCAGGTCGGCAGCAGTGGATACTCCACGGGAAATACCGATGTTGTAGAAGATCACACCAACGACCACCAACGCAGTGATCAGAAGCACTGTGGCTGCTATTCCAAACCACACATTCCTTTTCATGTTCTTTCTCCTTTTAGTGACTGGATTTCGCATTGATTCTGCGCGAGGATTGTGAACTGAGTATGAATGAAGAATGGAGAACTCGGGGAGATTGAATTTGCCAGGGCTTATTGTCTTTCTGAAGAGCCGGTAGATATCGCCCTCATGGTGGAGTCATCCGGTATTAGCCAGAGGACCCAAGCAGGCGAGACAATGTATTAATAGGATTATGAGATGAGTTACTCCGGTTTGCGGACGGGCCGTGGTACCTTCAGGGAAAACAAAAGACAGCGAAAATAATTCAAGGACAGCATTCGGGTTGGCTTTTCATGCTCCTCTGAAACGATTAAGGGAAAATATATGATCAACGACGATGCACAGAACCCACCGATGGATATCACGTACCACGCAATAGGTCTTATTTACAGCCCCTTCAAGGATTTGGAAGCAATGCCTATCCAACCCGCTAGTAAAACCAGCGCTCCGGGAAAGGTCGAGATTTTCTCCGAGTATGTGGATGGCTTAAAAGATCTGGATGGGTTTTCGCACATCATCTTGCTCTACCATATGCACGCTGTTCGAGAACAAGCTCTCACCGTTACACCTTTTCTCGATTCATCGCCGCGCGGTTTATTTGCGACTCGCGCGCCAACGCGACCTAATCCAATTGGTCTTTCTATTGTCAAGCTGATCCGTGTTGATGGCGGTGTTCTTTATGTCGATGATCTGGATATTCTGGACGGAACGCCGCTTCTCGATCTTAAACCATACGTACCCGAGTTTGACCATAGGCCGGACGCCCGGGTAGGTTGGCTGGAGAAATCCAGTGGCGAGGTCAAGGGGAAGACTTCGGACGATCGATTTAGGTGATCGGCTGAAGGATGAAGGTTTGGTGACCGAGGTGGAATCGGTGAAATATCGTGGAGGTACTTATGTCTGATGTCCCTGAAGTTCGCTCTGAGTTTGATATAGGCGAGATAGCACGGTTTACAAAGACAATTGTTGAAAGCGATATCGCCACGCTTGCCGAGCTTACCGGAGATTTCAACCCGATTCACATTAACGAGGAGTTTGCTCAGAGGACACGTTTTCAGGGCCGCATAGCACATGGGATTTTAAGCGCGGGTTTAATCTCCGCAGTTCTGGGGATGAAACTTCCCGGTCCTGGTGCCATATACTTAAGCCAAAGGTTGAATTACCTTTACCCCACCAGGGTTGGTGATACGCTTACGGCTGAGGTCGAAGTTACGAAGTGGAGTATGGAGAAGAATATTATTGTCCTCAGTACCCGATGCTTCAACCAGGACAAAATAAACGTTGTTGAAGGGGAGGCGGTTCTGTTGGTAGAGCCGCTTACAGCATCATCTTGAACCAACCTTCGATACGAGCGCTGGCATTCTCCCACGGATTTGTCCCGTCACAGCTCCGATTGACTAGGACCCCGGTTTAATCTTAAGTAGAAAATGAAACCCGATAGAGTTAATGCAATCACAAGCCGATGGTGGTTCTACATCCTTGTGCTAATGCTTGTCCTTATCCCTCCTTTTGCATCCAAAGGCTATAGCCTGTATGAGATATTAAAGGTGAAGGCAGATATTCTCCTTCATCCCATTAGTCCCGCGTTCACCATCTACTACCCCATTTTCAACCTGATCGCGATGCTCTTCATCGCCTCTGCGTTCTTTGTTGGCAGGAAGGTTTCGGCGCCTTTCAACCTTTACGCGGGAGCTTCTTATCTGCTCTTCGCGGTTATTCAGAATGTCTCCATCTCCAGCGAATATGGATTCGGGATATCTGTCATGAACGTGGCCTTGTTCGTCCTTGTATCTGCATCTTGGTTTTGGGATGTCGTTGGCCGACGCAATGACTTCTCCCCGCGTCGGCAGCCGGGATGGAAGTACTGTATTCTGGGTCTTGCGTTCATCGCCTTCTGGCTGCCGATAAACCCGATCAATAAAGGCCCGCATTTCGATCCCGCGCTGATTCTGACTTCGGGTTCGAGCCTGACATTTTGCGCGATGACGACTGTGTTCCTTGCTATCTTGATCTACTACTTCCCCAACGTGAACCTTACGACGCTCAGGGTGACCAGTTTCGTCGGGTTGTTGATTGGCTTGGGGAACCTATGGCTAGAGTTTCTGTACTTGCCAGCGTTATGGGGGTCGGGGTTCTGCACCTGCCACTTGTCGTGATCGCGATTGTTGGCCTGATTCTCTCATGGCGGCAGGTATTATGGATTTCGACCTAGATACGACCCACAATCCTCTCTGGACGAGTCCTTTCGCTCCCCCGCCAGGTCTAATACAATCTACCTGAGTGATCCTTTATTCTTCAAGGAGGTTGCTGTGTTAAATCGAGTGCATGACCACATCGTCAGCGAACTGAGCCAGAGTAGTCGTACAGACACAATCTTCGTTGTGACAGCCATCGCATTCAACCTCATCGTTCTCGGGATTAATTCCGGTGTGGCAGATGCTGCCTCTGGAAGAAGCGGCGATACGGTAAATGACATCGTGTTGACCGTTTTCATTATCATGACGCTCTTGATGAATGCGATCGCGATTTCAGCGTTAAATCTCGGTAAGCGGACCCGTCAAATGCTGCTGGATGGTTTGGTCACAATGTATCGCGACAATGAAGTGGAGAAGTACTACAACCCTTCGCTTATGTCGAACTACAATACCCGCTATCTGCTATTCAGCGGCGTGATTGGTACCCTGGCGCTTGCCGCGATCGCAGTTCCATTGATCATCCGCTTCCTATAGTCTTTCCCTGGGTTGCATTGAGAAGCAGGGATGGGCTGGATTTATACTACGGGGAGTTACGCCTTCAGACTAGCATTTAATTTGAGAATGCGCCGCCGCTGAGGGCGAGTGGACTGCGACAATGAGACGAAGACTTTCAAAACTGCTCGGGCTGGTGCCGCTTCTTATTCTGCTGTCCTGTGCGACACCAATCGAGAATCAGGTTCCATCAAGCGTCAATATTCCCCCTGAGACTGAAGCGGTTCCAGCAGGGATGAAAACCCCGGAACTGACGATGGAGCCGTCATCACCCGCAGGCTCCTCCGCATCCAAATCTGGTACGGGTTCCAACACGAACGAGGATCCATGCCAGGAATTGGTCCACCTGGTCGCAACGGTTTGGGAGGAGGAGCCGCGCCTCTCGATCCTCAATTATCATCAATTCTCGCCAGGAACTGCAGAACATTCTACGGCTATGAAGACCAGGCTTCCAGATCTACAAGCCCATCTTCAGAGTCTTTATGACAGCGGTTACAGCTTGGTTTCACTGGCAGGCTGGTTGGCCGGCGACCTGGAGGTTCCCGAGGGCCGCCGGCCTCTGGTTATTACGATAGATGATCTTTTCTTCAACAACCAACTCTCGCTGACCGAGGACGGCGACCCTGATCCAAACACCGGGATCGGGGTCATGTGGGAGTTCTCGCAGGCGAACCCAGACTTCGGGTTTCAATTAGCGCTATTCGCGACTCTGGGGGACAAGCTCTATGCGGATCCAGATTTCCCAACGTGGGAGGACAAGTTGGGAGCGGCAATCGCCTGGGGATTTGATCATGGAGCGATTACCTACAACCATTTCTATACCCATCCACATCTAGACCGCATCGAGACGCGCTACATTGTTCCTGACGCCAGAAAGAATGACGAGTATTTGCGAAGCTTGCTGGAGCGGGTTGGGAGAGAGGACATCATCCCCTCTCTGGGCAATATCATCGCTCTTCCATACAGTGTTTGGCCAACGAAGCCGATCGGGATACAACTCCTCCTCGCATATGAAAACCCGGAGGGGCTCCCGCTCCAGGCGGTCATGGAATCCGACTTTATCTCCCGAGCGAAATTCTTGCCACCGCCTTATTCCCCTGATTTTGACCCTTTGCATATCCTCCGCATCATCGCCGATCAGAACGCGATTGATTACCTAACGGAAAATTCCGGGCAATTCCCAACGGCTGTTCATTGTGAGTTCGAGATCCTTGACGATGCTCGAATTGAGGACCGAGCCTTTCTAGCAGGAGAAATCAGACAAGCTCTGAAACAAGGGAGATGCCCTGAAGGTGTTTATAGCTTAGGCGGTAAGGTCTTCACCGCTTCCTCCTCGCGCGTCCATCTAATCTTTCCGGTAGAAGGTGGGGGGTAAAAGCGACCGTGTAAACCAAAACAGCTCAGGGAAAATCACAGAAAATAGCTTTACCATCTTTTTGTCTCCGCCTCTGATTCTACGCCAGATGGTTGGCGGTGTGTGCCCGTCATATTAGACTTAGAGGCTATGTCCGAACCATTTGAGCTCGACGCCCAGGTGTTCGCTCAGGTAGTAAAACACGCTCCTCTGGTTTCGATTGACCTCATCCTGCAGGATTTGCAAAGCAGGATTTTCCTTGGATGCCGGCGTAACCACCCAGCTATGAGAAAATGGTTTGTGCCGGGAGGCAGGATCCGGAAAGGTGAGCGACTCGACCAGGTGCTTCGCCGCATCGTAAGGGAGTAGCTGGGGGTGGAACCCATTTTGTCAGATGCGGAGTTTGTAGGTGTATTCGAGCATTTCTACGAGGACAATTTCGCTTCGGAAGCAGGTTTTGGGACGCACTTTGTTGTTCTTGCGCATAAATTGTCCCTTGAACCGCCCTTCACGAACCTGCCCCTCGAGCAGCATTCCGAGTACCGCTGGTGGGACATCGCAGAGCTTATTAAAGCGCCGGAAGTTCACACTTATACGAAAGACTACTTTTCAGAACATAAAAAAGGTTGAAAGATCCGAATGGGAGGTTCCATTAAATGGCCGAGGAAGCGTTTCAGGATAACTACCCCGACGACTTAAGCTATTGCTACGGATGTGGGCGTCTTAATGAAGATGGACTTCAAATCAAGAGTTACTGGGATGGTGATGAAACCGTGGCGCGATACACTCCGCGACCTAGCCACATCGCCATCCCGGGATTTGTATATGGCGGTTTGATCGCTTCGCTGATCGACTGTCATTCGACGGGTACCGCTTCTGCCGCGGCTTATCGAGCAGAGGGGCGTGAGATGGACACGGATCCACCGCTGCGTTTCGTGACGGCCTCGCTGCACGTCAACTATCTCCGTCCGACACCTCTTGGCGTCCCCTTGGAAATTCGGGGAAGGGTGATGGAGATCAAGGGGCGTAAAGTTATCGTCGAGTCGACCCTTTCAGCTGAAGGGGTAATTTGCGCGCAAGGCGAGGTTGTTGCTGTGAAAATGCCAGAAGATATGCTTACTGCGAAGGAATAAGACAGCCATCTTACGCAAGTTATCCGTTTGGATCCACAAAAAGACCTTGAAAGAGGGAACGGGTGAGCCCGAGCTGCTTAAATGGGTCCCTGGAAGTAGACGGAACCTTAAAATTCTCCCTAATCATTTTAAATATGTAACCGTTTCTGATGTATTCTTTAGGTATAAAACATTCAACCCGGCGAGATTTGCAAAAGAACTTGACTCTAGGAGATAATCTCGTTCCGGGCAAAATCAATCCAGACTCCTCGTCACTGTTCAATATTCGTGCTGCTTTTATCCATGGGTAGGTACCTACACCGCGGCTTTAATCGGGAGATATGTATGCAGCGTGTTCGATTGATCCATTGGAAGGAATCCGAGGCCGAGGAGAAAGTTAGGTTCTTGAAGAAGGCAGGATACAAGGTGGCATTCTCACTCCTTGATAGTGATAGTTTGCGTCAAATGCGGAGGGATCCACCCGCCGTATTTGTGATCGATCTTGATCGTCTGCCATCGCAGGGAAGAGATTTCGCTTTGGGAATTCGCATACAAAAAGCAACACGATATGTACCGTTGGTTTTTGTCGGAGGGGAGCTAAAAAAGGTTAATGGCATCAGGAAATTGCTGCCAGATGCTGTGTACACGCAATGGAATCAGATTGATGACCCGCTCCGAAAGGCGATCGATTATCCTCCCGTCGATCCAGTTGTCCCGAGTTCGGTTATGGCAGGTTACTCCGGGACACCATTACCGAAAAAACTTGGGATAAAAGAAAACGCAGTTGTGGCTCTGGTAAATGCCCCAAAGGGAATCCAAGAGACCCTGGGAGAATTGCCGCAGGGAGTGGTCCTGAGTTCGGGATTACAATCCATAGGCGATCTAACACTTTGGTTCGTTCGATCTCGTGCTGAACTCGAGAAAGGCATGAGCAAGATGGTTGATTTCGGTGATTCAGCCGGGCTGTGGATCGTCTGGCCGAAGAAGTCCTCTGGCGTAGAAAGCGATCTCACCCAAAACATCGTCCGGCAGATTGGCCTCGCCTCCGGTCTGGTGGATTTCAAGATCAGCGCCATAGATAAAACCTGGTCTGGTTTGCGTTTCACCAAGAGGAAGACTGCTCAGAAGAAGTGATAGGGGATTTTATAAGGAGGGAACCATGGAAAGTGTAAATAAAAAACCGAGAAACCTGCCTTCACTCATACGACGCATTGCTCGCATCTGGAGCATTCTATGCTTCGGATTCTTCGTCTTTATGGCTGTTATGGAAATACTTTTCCCGCATGGCGGAGTAGGCTGGCGGCCCAGAGATATTGTATTGGCTGCTTTCATGCCGGTCGGGGTGTTTTTAGGTATGGCATTGGCATGGCGCTGGGAAGCCCTGGGAGGGACCATAATAACGCTGAGCGCAATTGGCTTCTACCTGGCGATGTTTATCCTGGATGGGGAGCTCCCTCAAGCAATGGTCTTTACCATGCTGATCCCTCTTATTATTCCAGGGATCCTCTTCTTGATTTCCTGGGCGCTTCGCCGAAGGCCATCGTTGCAAACTTGAAGACTCGACTTCCTGGTTAGACTGAATCATTCTATCCCGTGCAACGAGGAGACGGATTGTCTTTTGCTTTCCAGGCTGGACGAAAGGAAAATTTTACAGTGAAAAACTTCGATTTCTGGTACCGCTGGCTGCTTGTTGTGAGCTGGATTATCGTCTTTTTCGGATTGGCAATGGCGCTCTTGAACACAACTCCTATCTTCGATTTGATGAACAATCGCGTCAATCCCGTATTCTGGGGGGCTGGCCCAGTCCCAGAAGCAAGTGCTCTTTTCATTCGTTGGATTTACGGTGTTTTAGGCGCGACTATAGCAGGTTGGGGCGTGTTCATGGTATTCATCGCCCGCAACTCGTTTTATCAACATGAGCGCTGGGCGCGTGATGCCATCTTTGTGGGGTTGCTGTTGTGGTATGTCGTGGATACCAGCATTACACTCTATTTCAAAGTCGCGTTCAATGCAGCATTGAATACGACTCTCCTCATTATGGGTATGCTGCCAATCGTGATGACGTGGAAAGCGTTTACAAACGGTCAAGAGGATTAGGGTACTTTTACTTGTTGCGGATTTAAAAAAAACTAGATTCATTGGATTATGGAGAATAAATCCTCATGACGGAGAACGTGGAAGAAATACCGAAATGCGAGGAGTGCCCACTGAGAAAGAAGTCGGAGGACAAACCCAATTCTCTGGTGAGCAAGATCTGGCGCTGGCATACTACCTGGTGCCCTGGATGGAAACAGTATCAGGAGTATCTAGCCCAACAAGATTCAAATTCTTGATAAGCAGATACTAAACTTGCCCGCTTAATACTTCATTCCTTACACAGAAGAACTGCGCATAGCCACTGTATTGATGTCTGACAGACTTCGATGGGGAAAAGTCGTCGGCTTGGTGTATAGAAGAGCATCCCGCTCTTACCCATTTATGGATAGGCGGCCGGCAATATTCCATCTTTACGGTAAAATCACGATCATGGCTCATTCATCGAATCACGTTCACAACAGAGGCACTGGCGCGAATCTGCGAACTGCTTTCTTCCTTAACCTTGTATTCACGTTGCTTGAGGTCGTTGGTGGGTTAATGACCAACAGTGTAGCGATCCTATCCGATGCAGTTCATGATCTCGGAGACACTCTCTCACTGGGGCTGGCATGGCAGTTAGATCGCGTTGCGCAACGTGGCGGAGATCAGCAATTTTCCTATGGATATCGACGGTTTTCGCTGCTAGGCGCGATCATCAGCACGATCGTCTTAATCATTGGTTCAATGATCATTCTGATCGAGGCGATTCCGCGTCTTTTCAATCCCGAACATGCCAACGCGCAGGGTATGATCCTTTTCGCGCTGCTGGGAGTAGTCGTAAATGGGCTTGCGGCGCTTCGATTGAGGGGTGAGAAATCGCTCAATGCCCGCGCCATCGCCTGGCATTTGATCGAGGATGTTCTGGGCTGGGTTGCGGTCCTCGTTGTAAGTATCGTTCTACTATATACGGACTTCTATATTCTCGACCCACTGCTCTCTATTCTCATCACAATCTATATCCTCTATAACGTCATGAAGAATCTGAGACAGACACTGGCGGTTTTCCTCCAGGCCGTTCCAGAGAATGTAGACGTTGCCTTAATCGATGAGCGATTAAACGAGATCGAGCACGTTTGTTCGACTCACCACACCCATGTTTGGTCTCTAGATGGCGAGCACCATGTCCTGACGTCACATATCGTTGTGGACGAGGATGTCTCGAAAGAACAAGTGCTTTGCCTCCGCAAGGAAATCCTTGAGCTTGTCCGCGAACTCGCCTTCGCTCATTCCACAATCGAGATAGAATTCGGCGATGATGACTGCGGGGTCATGGAAAGCGCGATGTGAGCAGGAATGTTTACCAACGTCAATCACGACTCGGACATGGTGTTCTATAGATTATCTTCCAGACCTTAGAGAAGAGAATCACTCGGATATACCCCGGAGGTAGCGGATAAACGAGAAGAGAGGCTGCCCCATGTTTAAACAGACCAT
Source organism: Anaerolineales bacterium (assembly GCA_034430795.1). Classification (GTDB taxonomy): domain Bacteria; phylum Chloroflexota; class Anaerolineae; order Anaerolineales; family E44-bin32; genus E44-bin32. Next base: position 13,746 of record DAOUDJ010000222.1, read on the forward strand.
TTTCATCTCGCTTTTCGTCCTTCTTTTCGCTTGCCAGGTCACGCAGGCTCCTGAGGGAATATTGAAGGGCCATGTTTCAATCGGCCCCATTCAGCCGGCTATTCGAGAGGGTGTGCCGGAACCTACTCCGAACCCTGCGATGTACGCGGCCAGGCAGATCGTGATCTTCGATCAAAGTGGTCGCAAGGAAATTGTACGTGCCTCGATTAATGCCGTCGGGGATTACGAGGTTCGACTGCCGGCGGGGATATATACGGTTGATATCAGCCATTCGGGGATCGACTTCGCAAAAGGATTGCCGGCGCAGGTTGAAATCCGACCCAATGAAGTTACGCGTTTAGACATCGCCATTGACACTGGGATACGCTGAGTTCGATGAGGCCTTACAAAGTTACTGCGGACCGGCTATTCTGAGCCCGCAGTCATTGAGTCGTCCTACTGCAAGACTCTTAGCGAGGGTTAAGGATGGGTGCACCTAAGGATAAGCCAAGCCTGATCCAAAAGATCCGAGATGAGCGTGAGAGGCTCAGGATGCTTTTGGGTAATGTCTCCGAAAACGAGATGCTGATTCCACTGGAGGAGGATGGCTGGTCTGTAAAAGATCATGTTGCACATGTCGTTATCTGGGAAAAACGGATGGTCGAGTGGTTGAATGTCGTAGAAAGAGGGGAAGTACCGCAGCAGCTTCCCCCGGGGATGACATGGGATGATCTGGACCGCTGGAACGAGCAAACCTTCGAAGAGAACAGCGGGCGAGAACTGAAGGAAGTGCTGGCTGACTTCAACCATTTCGCAGAAGAAGTCGTGCAGGTAGTGGAAGCGATTCCAGAAGATTTGCTTATGCAAGCGGATTCTCTCGCGTGGCGCTCGGGATCACCGCTTTGGGAGATGGTGGCAGCGAATACATTCTGGCACTACACCGAGCATCGAGAGACTATCAAGAATTGGCAAGAAACAAGAACATCCAGCGAGTAATGGTTCCGCACTTACAAGAAATGAGAAGTGGAAGAGCCCGGCCCTTTGTATCATTTCCCCCCTGGATCTGAGAGCTGTGTCGTGCGATCTCTCTGCTCGAAGGGCTATTGCGGTGATGATGAGAGCGACTCGTTAATTTGATGAATCGCTCCTGAATGCTAGAATAAACTTGCCTGACCGATTGCCATTCGCAGCCTGATATTCTAGACTGACTGGATCTGAAGGGAGTATGACATGACCGATAGCGTTTATAAAGTTATTGAGCTTATAGGGACGAGCGAAGAATCCTGGGAGAAAGCTGCGGCAGCGGCAGTGGAGAGAGCTGGTGAGACCTTGCGGGATCTGCGGATCGCGGAAGTCACCGATCTCGATATGCAAATAGATGACGGTAAGGTCATCACGTATCGAGCGAAGGTCAAGGTCTCCTTCAAGTTTTCGGACAAAGACTAGCCGCGTCTAACCAAGGAAATAAGCGGGAAGTTAATAAGTCCTCCTTCTGGCAAGCTGCGCATAGCCAATAATCCAGGCCTAAATTAGGCATCGGTTTTCTATTCACACATCATAAACCGATAGTTTTATCGGTTAATTCTTTTGTAGAGACAGCATCTCAATCTGAGATTGATTGCACCACCTAAACTTTAAGAAGGAGAAGTATATGTCGCCGGAGAAAGATCTCGGAATATTGCCACACTGGGAATTGAGCAACATCTACCCGGATCTCGAATCAAACGAGTTGGATGGTGCCGTAGAAGACCTGCGAATGCGTATCAAGCAGCTCGATCAATTTCTTGAAAAGGAAAAAATCTCCCTTCAAGGGGGTATCCCATCATCGATTGAACGAACGGCGATGCTTGTCGAAGAATATCTTCAAACGACGAATGATATTCTCGCTTTGGCAGGAACTATAGAAGCTTTTTTATACGGATATATTTCAACGGATTCTTTCAATACGCTGGCGAAACGTAAAGAATCAGAACTTGAGAGAATCACTGTTCAAATACACAACCAGGAAGTTCTCTTTAAAGGTTGGCTTGGGGAAGTGGTCAAACAGGGGACCGATCTTGGCAGTCTCATTGCCGCCAACCCGGCTGTGCAGGACCACGATTTCTTCCTCCAGGAAACGGTAGAACAAAGCAAATATCTCATGTCAGATAAAGAAGAAGCGCTGGCTTCGAAGCTTTCGTTGAGTGGCGCGAGCGCCTGGCAGAAGCTGCAGGGGACGGTTACGTCGCAGATAAGCGTGTCCTTCGAGCGCGAAGGGATGGTCGAGGATGTTCCGATTGCCTCGCTGCAGAACATCCGTAAGTATGATCCCGACGAACAAACACGGCGAAGAGCCTTCGAGGCTGAGATCAAAGCCTGGGAGAGCGTGCGTGAACCTCTGGCATCCTGCATGAATGGGGTAAAAGGCACGGTGCTCACTCTAAATCAACGGCGCGGACGCGAGGATGCTCTCCATGAGGTGTTGGATCAAGCAAGGATCGATCGAGAGACATTGCAGGCGATGCTTGGCGTTATGAAGGAATCCTTCCCAACTTTCCGCCGTTACTTTAAGGCTAAAGCGAAAAGAATGGGGAAAGATGCGCTTGCATGGTGGGACCTGTTCGCCCCAGTTGGGGATTATGAGCGGAGCTTCACCTTCGAGGAAGCAAGAATCTTTATTGTTGATAACTTCGCCAGTTTCAGCCCGCGATTGTCAGAATTCACTCAGAAGGCTTTTGAACAGCGTTGGATTGATGCTGAACCTCGAAAGGGAAAACAAGGGGGCGCCTTTTGCATTGAAATCCCGCTTCTTGAAGAATCCCGCATCTTAGCTAATTATGAAGGCTCGTTGGATCAGCTATCTACGCTTGCGCACGAACTCGGACATGCTTTCCACAACGAATGCCAGTGGGGTCTAACGGAACTGCAGCGCATCACTCCTATGACCCTCGCAGAAACCGCATCGATTTTCAGTGAGACGCTTATTAGCGAGTCGGCATTAGAGCAGGCCCAAAGCAAGGAAGAAGAGCTCTCAATACTAGAGACCTCACTCGTTGGGGTTTCGGGGGTAATTGTCGATATATACTCCCGTTACCTTTTTGAAACCGAGGTCTTCGAGAAACGCGCAGATGCCGAACTCTCTGCGGACGATTTCTGTGAGATCATGCTCCGCTGCCAGGCGGAAACGTACGCCGATGGGCTTGATGAACGATATCGACATCCGTACATGTGGGCGTGGAAGCCGCATTACTACAGCCCCTCGCGATCGTTCTATAATTTCCCGTATGCCTTTGGACAGCTCTTCGGGTTGGGGTTGTATGCCCTTTACCAGGAACGGGGTGAGGATTTCATCCCAGACTATGAGAATCTCCTGCGTAATACAGGCATGGGAAATGCCGCAGATCTCGCGGCGCGGTTCGACATCGATCTGCGCAGTCCGGCATTCTGGAAGAGCAGCATGGAAGTCATCGAAGCGAGGGTGGAGCGTTATATTAAGTTGGAGTGATGAGCCCTTTTCGTTGTGAGGATCAACATTTAAAAATGCCCGGAATGTTCTTGGAGAAACGGAGATGACAACGATCGCTCGACATGCGGGACGTGCGGTAGATGAACTGAGACCAATTTCGATCACACCGGGCTATATCGAGTACCCGGAGGGATCGGTGCTTCTCGAGTTAGGGGACACGCGTGTGATTTGCAACGTGACGATTGAGAAAGGAGTACCCAAGTGGATGAACGCGCGTGGTTCACAGGGAGGGTGGATCACCGCCGAATATGCCATGCTCCCGCGTGCGACGCAGCAGCGAACTGCGCGCGAGGTAGGGAAGCCCAGAGCCCGCAGCCAAGAGATCCGGCGCATGATCGGTCGAAGCCTGCGTGCTGGGTTTAACTTAGAAGCACTTCCCCCCATCACCTGCATTGTCGATTGTGATGTGCTGCAAGCCGATGGCGGTACCCGAACTGCGGCGGTTACTGGAGGGTATGTCGCTCTTGCCATAGCGCTAACCGGTCTGATTGCGGAAGGTGATCCCGACCGAGAAATTTATAAATCACCGGTCGCTGCTATTAGCGTCGGGCTACTGGATGGCATTCCGATTGTAGACCTTGATTATGCTGAGGATTCGGTCGCCGAAGCGGATATTAATATCGTGATGAACGAACAAGGGGAACTCATCGAAATTCACGGGACCGCCGAGCGTGAACCCTTCACGACGAATACTTTAAATCAGATGCTTAATCTAGCAAATGGCTCGATTGGGAAACTGTTTCGGATCCAGAGGCTGTCCCTAGAAGAACTGGGATTGTCCATCTAACGATAGAAGGTTAATGATTCATCGAGAACCCGGAGACAAAGTTCGTCCCGGGTTCTCCTTTTATTTCGGGTCTCCCCCGAATGCAGCGGAACGTCTGCGGGGCCTTTCTGGCATTGGTTATACATCCGAATGAAGGAGTGTGGGGAAGCGAGGGGAGGAGGCGATATTTGTCTGCCGAAGTCTCACTCAGTTTGAGGGGCGATCAAGTTTTTATGAATCGGCTGAGATCGGGAAAGATCAGGTTCTCTGTTTTGCCACGAAGTAGCGCTGGCCGATTGGCAGCCTCGAAGTTGCGGTGTACTTCACGAAGCGCTCGCACTTGCCATGAAGGCGGGTCTTGCGAGAAAACAGCCAGACTTACTGTGAATGCACCGGGGATGAGGACTAGGGTTTCACCACTGTCAGATGTAGTGGCGAAGAGCCTTCCATCAGGGGATTCGTCCTCGCTATTGCTGAAGGTGCCCAGAAGCGCCATCGCATCCTCAGCTGATTCGGGCATTACACCGTCAACGAAGATGCGTTTTTTAGATTGAAGATCATACAGGCCAACGCTATAGCATGCAGCCTCATTCAGTTGTAGTAAGAAGCGAGTCTTGCCTTCCTCCAGGACCATCTGCCAGCGGTTGCTGTCAGGATAGGTCTGGCGCATGCGTAGAGCGACTTCGCGTTGCCCCATATAGTGGCGGTAAATGGCGCGATATTGCGATGCGTTAATGCGCCCTTGTTGAAAATCTTGCTCAAGACGAGCGATCTTACCGTCAAGCGCTCCCAATCGACGACGGAGTTCTGGGTCGTCGATATCTTCTATGGAAGGTTCTTCCGCGATAACTTCAGCAACACTCTCTTCAATGACGGGGGTTGGACTCTTTACATCCTCTGGTAGCGGAGCGGAGTCATCGTGAACATCACCGATGAAGGGGGAAGCTTGAATTCCTCCCATGGAATCGATCTTACCCTCTTGTTCTCGCAGAAGTTCTCGAACCGCGCGCAGTTGGCCGGCGCTAATCAGCCCATCGCAGAATGCGATGGCCGCCGAGAGCATGCGTTCCTGCGCGCGCTCTAGGCGTTCTAACGCGGCCAGATATTCGGTATCTTGTTGCGCTGCTGGCTGCACAATTGTCTCTTTAGGAGGCACTTCGACCTCTTCTTGGTGTGAGCGAGCAGCGGCGGTTACATTTGAAGTACTCGCCATATATGAGCATCATAGCATGATGTCGGTGAAGACATAGAGAGGAAAGATGTACCAATCGAAAACCTCATGTTTCCACGAATTTCGATGAGATGGTTCGCAATGCATGGTCTGCGGTATACTCATCCGGGTTAATATTATGCAACTCTTATGCCAGGGAGCCCGAAGGGGGCACTCCGAGAATCTAACCGTTATCATGAGACAGTTGATAATCGGATCGCTGCCGATCGCTCTCATGTTCCTAGTGAGCGCATGTGGGGCGGGCATGGGAGGATCCTCCACCCAGTCTAGCGATGCAGTGCTCGCTACAGCGTATGCAAAAGCCGAGCTGACAAAGCAGGCGACTTTTCAGACTCCACCGCCGGCACCTGTCACGCCCTCGCCAATACCACCGTTAGAGAGCCCAACCCCAACCGTGACAGTAACCCCTACTATTGGTCAGCCTGTGGTAACGGCGAATTACAATGCGTATGTTCGCTCTGGGCCGGATGAGAGTTACGACAGTATCGATTTCTTTTTAACGGGGCAGCGGGCGTTCATCGAAGGGCGTAATGAAAACGGGACAAATGGTACCTGGTGGTACATCCGACGGATCGATGAGGGCAAGGATGGCTGGGTCTGGAGCGGGGCGGTAACGCTCGCGGGCGACGCCTCTGGTGTGGCTATCTTGGAAGCGCCGCCGCAATAATCGCGATCCCATAAGTCAGGTATATAGTAAAAATAATCTCCCGTAAGATGAATATCCGGGAGATTTTTGTTCTTGATTATGGATGCGCAACGGAGCAGATTTACTTCAGGCAGTTTTCGTATCTGCCTCTAGCGGGGGAAAGCTTCATCCCACGAATTTTATCCCCTGTGCTAAGGGGAGGTCGTCGGAGAAGTTGATCGTATTTGTCTGACGTCGCATGTAGGTTTTCCAAGCATCAGACCCAGATTCACGGCCTCCGCCAGTTTCCTTCTCGCCGCCAAAGGCACCGCCGATCTCGGCGCCTGAAGTCCCGATATTCACATTTGCAATCCCGCAATCCGAGCCGCTGCAGGAGAGGAAAGCCTCAGCTTTACGCATACTCTCGGTGAAGATCGCGCTCGACAAACCCTGGGGGACGTCATTATGGAGTCGGATTGCGCCATCCAGATCATCAACTTCCATGAGATAAAGGATTGGCGCGAAGGTCTCCTGTTTCACAATCTCTGTCTGATTGGGCATTTTAACGATCGTTGGCTGAACGAAATTCGGTCCCTTATCGGGGAGCATCTTGCCGCCGAAAATGACCTTACCGCCATCCTCTTTCGCTTGTTCAAGCGCTTCGAACATCTCTTCAACAGCATCCGAAGTGATGAGTGGCCCCATGATTGTGGTGTCGTCGAGCGGGTCCCCAATGCGGACTTGCTTGTACGCATCGACCAAGCGCTGTGTAAGGTCATCGGCTATGTCGTGATGCATGATAATTCGCCGGGTGCTAGTGCAGCGCTGGCCGGCCGTTCCAACCGCGCCGAATAGTATCGCACGTACAGCGAGATCCAGATCTGCGTCCTCGGCAACGATGATGGCGTTGTTTCCGCCAAGCTCTAGGATTGTTCGACCAAACCGGCGAGCTACAGTCTCGGCGACATGACGCCCGACTTCTGTTGAGCCGGTAAATGAAACGAGAGGGATATTCGGGTCATTCAACAGAAGCTCGCCTACGTCCCGGCCTGATCCGATCACGAGACTAAAGAGCCCATCCAGGTTGTTGTCAGCCATGACCCGGTTAACGATGTGTTGGATGGCAATCGCGGTAAGCGGTGTGGAGGATGAAGGTTTCCATAGGGTGGGATCACCCGCTACTGCGGCGATAGCCGAGTTCCACGCCCATACTGCAACCGGGAAATTAAAAGAGCTGATGACGCCTACAACGCCTAATGGGTGCCACTGCTCATACATCCGATGATAAGATCGCTCGGAGTGCATGGACAAACCATAGAGTTGGCGTGAAAGCCCAACAGCGAAGTCGCAGATGTCGATCATTTCCTGGACTTCACCGCGACCTTCGGCGCGTATCTTTCCCATCTCGAGGCTGACAAGGTCGCCCAGAGGATCTTTATATTCGCGAAGTGCATTCCCCAGATCGCGAACGACGAGACCTCGCTTCGGGGCCGGGACCTCTCGCCAAGATTGAAATACATCTGCAGCCTTTGTGGAGACTTCCTTGTAGACCTCCGGGGTAGCTTGGATGACGGTCGCGATCTCCTCGCCTGTGGTCGGGTTGTAGGAAACGAGTTGTTTCCCTTTTGGATCTTTAATCCAACCATCGGGCCCTGTGCATGCCCCGGCGTTTATCTCTTCAATTCCCAATTTCTCTAGAAGTGCTTTCATATTTGTGTCTCCTGATTAAGTCTATCGCAATAAGTTAGATCAGAAGCTTAGAAGGTGATTAATGCTGGAGGAAAAAAGCGTTTAACAGGCGGGAAACCGCCAACGGTCCATTGTCTGGCGCTTTATTGCGTGGTTAGAATACTTGGGTTAAGAGCCTGGTAAGTGCAATCGCAAGCCAGGCCACGATCGACCAATACACGATGTATTCGAAGAATGAAAAAATAAACACTGGGCCAGGATCGAGCGCATTAAATAAGGGTACCTTTTCGAGGATTCGCAGACCATAAACCCCAATCAGATGTTCCACCAGACCTTCTATCCCTCCAAGAAGAATGAACACCAATACTGGGAGCGTATTAAAACTGGTAGCCAGGAACCACATGACGAAGGCGAAGACGGCATATGTGAAAATGTTTAGGGGTGCGAACGGGCGAACCCAGCTGGGATAGAAGTGCTGGTAGTACATCTCCCAGAATGTCCTGAAGGCGATGATACTTAACCCCCCCCAAAAAATTCCAGAGGATACGATGATTGCACGCGGCGATCGCAAGAAATCGGCATCCGGGTAAAGGAAGAGCAGGGGAAGCAGCAGCAGAATGCCGATGATGGCAAACACTGCAGTGCTTCCCCAGATATCTTTGTTCGTTACAGGGTAATTCGTTGGATCCATGGCTTCTTATCGTTGGATCTTTTCGTTTCTAACCCAAAAGGGAGATTGCGGTCCGGAGTCACCACATGCCCGTTGAGAAGGGTCGCTATTTATGGTGGAGATGGTTAGCGGCGATGAAGGAGAGCCCATTCTCCGTCAGAGCCCAGGCGGTCTTGTTTAGTGAGTCGAGCTTGTCGCTGAAATTTAACGTCATATTGTCCCAATCGCCTGTTTCGATGATCTCATCCTTGTCGCGGAAGTAATCCAAGATGTCGCTCGGGTAATCTCGTTCGCTGTCGATTTCGGGATCGGCTCCTTCATGCTTGGCGGATATGTTGGCAACATGATCGGCGATCTCGATCAGTTCATCGCGCCTGTTGTATGGCTGCCGGACGATGCTCTTATAGGTTTCAACGATGTGGTGCTCGTACCGAACGATATCCTCAAAACCCAAGTCTTTCCTGAATTGGGCTGTGATTTCCATCGTTTCATTATTGATGGAGTTGCTCCAATTGAAGCCGATCAGTGGAGTTGTCCCATCCTCGCGGTTGAAGAGCTTGGCGCCGATAAGTGTCCAAAACGCTGCGTATGGGTTGTCGTTTCCCATGAAGACCGAGATCTTGAACTCGATATCAACTCCCAACCGATGGAGAAGGTATCCGAGTAAGACCGTTCCGGAGTTTACGTTCAAGACCTGCTGCACGCCGTAATTGGTGTAATAGTAGAGGTACTCATCCAACCACTTCAAAGCATACTCGTTGGGCTGACCAACACCGCCGAAGTACCCCGTGATGGTTTCCGGACCGCCGAGGTGAACATTCGACCCGTCGGTCCCCTTGGTGTCAAGAGTTTCCACGTAGCTGGCGCCGATGATTTGCATGGCGGCGGCGAAAGCCGGGAGATCCCCATCTTCTTCTTGCTCCTTCATCTTCCGCACGCGGATGAACCGGCCGGGCATCAATAAGCCCTCCGCTATCGCTCGCTTAGCAGCTAAAATCACCCAAGGGAAATACTGACAGGCGCTGATTTCGAGGGTGACTGCAAAATCGTCATTGAACGACATCTTATTGGCACGCTCGCCGAGAACTTTGTTACGGTAATCGTCGATACTGATGAAAGCGTCTTTTTCGCGCTGCTCTTCAAGCCAGTCAAGATCTTTCAGGTACTCGGGTTTGATTTTTCCGACCTTCTCGCGTAAGACAGACATCTGCCGCGCCGCCTCGGCTTTTGCATTGATTTCCTCTGGGGTGCCGTATTTGGCAACCACCGCTAAGAAATCGTTGATGATCTTCATGTCGGGATCTGCAAGGATCTGGTTTATGGCATCCAGGCGAGAAGACGGTATCTGTAGGAGAGCACGAATATCCTCGCTCATAGAATTTACTCCTTTTCTAAGCGTCCATCCGGTAGGTTAGCCCTTGATTATCTTCATCAACTCGTCATACTCTCCGTCGGAGATCCCAAACCAGTTTTCCGGTTGAGGGAAGTTTTTGCTGTGAACTTCTTTGACATACTCTTTCAAACCATCGGTGATGACCTTCCCTGCATCCGCGTAGACTTTCGCCATCCGCGGCTTGAATTTAGGGTAGAGACCGAACATATCATGGTAAATAAGCAACTGGCCGTGAGCGTCGGGACCCGAGCCCAGGCTGATATTGAAGCAGGATTCCATTCGATCGGTGATCAATGTGCTCAGACGATCCGGGATCATCTCAAATAGGATGGCAAAGACACCCGCTTCTTCTAGGGCTTTGGCGTCGTCCATGATCTTCTTCGCCTGTACAGCGCCTTTCCCTTGCACCCGAAAACCGCCCAAAGCACTCACGCTTTGCGGAGTTAATCCCAGGTGTCCCATCACCGGGATGCCCGCGGCCAGGATGCCCTTAATCTGAGGGACGACTTCGGCTCCTCCCTCAAGTTTAATGGCATCGCAACTGGCTTCTGCCATGAACCTGCCGGCGCTGCGTATGGCTGTTTCCACACTCGGTTGATAGCTCATATAGGGCATATCGCCGATCAACCAGGCATTGGGTGAGCCGCGCCTAACCGCCTGCGTATGCCGCATCATGTCGTTCATCGTCACCGGAAGCGTTGAATCATAGCCGAGCATCGTCATGCCCAGGCTGTCGCCGACCAGGATCATGTCGACTCCTGCCTGCTCCTGGAAGTGTGCTGTCGGGTAGTCGTAGCACGTTAGCATCGTGATGGGGACGCCCTCTTCAACTTTTTTAAACAATGTTCTCAGGGTGACCTTTTTGCGATCACTCATTCTCAACCTCCTAATAATTGAAAGTTCATTTGATTTACTGATCGGAGTTTAGAGCAATCGGAGATTGATATCAAGTTACGTCCTTCCCTGAAGTGGACGCGTTATCCCACCTAAATATTAAAGACTGATTGTCCTGATTGGGAACTTCATCGTTATTGCGTGATCAGCGTCCCATTTGGTGAGCCTAGGAGCACCTCTCGTAATTGACCTGGTGTCTCGCCAGAAAAGATGAGAACTTCAGTGTCCGGAAGCTTTTTTGAGAATGCCAGCGCATACTTCACTTTCGTTTTCATACCGCCGGTGACATCCAGCGGTCCATCATCCGCGAAGGCTAATCCGTCAAAGTCAGCCTGGGTGATTGAGGCGAGGATCTCCCCGGAACGATTGTATACACCTGGAGTAAGACCTGTAAGTAAGATACGGCTGGGTTTTATTGTCTCGGTCAGATAGGAGAAGATAGCTTCAGTCGAAGCGATCGCCGCTCCTCTGGTTTCATCGAAAACTACGTCGCCATGAATTACGGGGATCAAACCTTTTGATAACGCATGTTGAATAGGTTGGATTGCGAGGCTTATCAACTCGCCGTCATGTGCGAGCGCCGAAGCAGAAGGAGGGAAAGAGATGACTGGCAGACCAGCCGCAAGTAGTGAGTCCATAACGAACCTGTGCAGCTTGTTGGCCGCTTTCCAGACAGCGACGACCCCCTTCCAATCCTCAATTGTCGATGCGCCATGATGGGTGCCGAATTTCGCGGCAGCATGGTGGCCAAAAGACCCCGAACCGTGCCCGAGAAGAATCGTTAATTCTGGGTTCTCCCGGCGAACATCCTGAATCTCTGTGGCCAACCTATCGATTACCTCCAGGCGAGCGGATTCAATCTGTGATTTCTCTGTGATCAGTGAGCCGCCAAGCTTGAGGAAAATCATCTGTCCACCTCTGTTATGAAAACCTGTTTTGCTCCGGCTTTTATCAGAGCGGTTTCAACTTCTTGTGCGGTATCTAACTCAACAAGTGCGAGCATGATACCGCCCATTCCTGCGCCTGAAAGTTTGGCACCTAAAGCGCCTGATCCGCGGGCTGCTCGAATCAGACGTTGAAGCTCCCATGAACTAAGACCCATATCTTCCAACAGCGTCTGGTTTCGATTCATCAAAGCCCCCAAAGACACGAGTGAGCCTGTCTCTAGCATTGTACGGGCTTCTTTCACGATCTCGCCAATTTCTTCGAACCATCCCCCGTATGTCCCTGGGTCTTTTTCCCAGCGCTCACGCAGCAGATTCACCGGTATGGTGGTTCTCATCGACACGCCTGTGTCCCCAACAATCAGATTTAAAGGAGTGGATATCGAGATAAACTCTGGTTTGTGTTCGCGAATGAAGTAGACCGGTTTTTCGTAGGCGACTACGGTATTGTCGATCCCGGAGGGTGTGCCGTGATGGAGGCACTCGACTGCGTAAGCGATCTTGGAGATCGTTTCAACTTCGAGTGGTTTCCCCAAGTGGTCGCTCAGAGCACGGATGACGGCGACCGAGACGGCCGCGCTTGATCCGAGCCCCGAGGCAATGGGGAGCTGCGAGCGGATGGTTAGATGGACATCTACAGGCGCTTTCACGCCGAGTTCATCAAGGGTGATGTTTACCGCGGATGCCAATGGGTTTTCCCCATCCGCTTCGTGGAGCCAATAGGACTGGCCGATGTCGGGTGCGTCGATGAGCACGCCCGTAGTTCCCGGATCGAGGCTTTCAACTTGAACTGTCACACGGATATGGGAAAGAGGGACAGCTATTGCGGGCTGGCCGTAAACGACCGCATGTTCCCCGAAGAGGATAGCTTTGCCAGAAGCGCTGGCTAGGGTCATGGGGAGAAGTATAAGATGGCGACGGCGGTTAAACCCCAGAGTGCAACCGTGGCCATGAGCGGTTTATCGGATAGAAGGAGTTCTTCCGGAGCGCCGCCTTCGGCTTTAACATGGATAAGAAATAGATAGCGGAAGATTCCATAAATTACAAAGGGGATCGTCAACATCATCAAGTGATTACCCGGGAGATTCTCTGCGGAGAAGGTATAGAGGGCGTAGGCGAGAATCGTTGTGCTGGAGACAATCGAAAGCAAGTGGTCGATGAACGAGAGAGTGTAGCCATCGAGAACGCGTCGATGAGAATTCGCATCGTCCGCTAATAGAACCATCTCTGCGCGCCTCTTTCCCAAACCCATGAAAAGTGAGATTAGGGTAACGCATACATACATCCAGGGGGAGAAACGCTGAACCGTGATGAGTACTACTCCTGCCGCTACACGGAGGACAAAGCCGGTGGCGATGACGAGGACGTCGATGATAGGGATGTGTTTGAGGTAGAACGAATATAACAAGTTTAAAACCATATAGGTAAGAAGGATGAGACCGAACTTGATTTCGAGCCAGAATCCGAGACCGAGGGCTGTGATCGAGAAGAGAACCGCGGCAATTATAGCGACGTTCTTTGAGAGTTTTCCTGAGGCGAGCGGGCGCGTTCGCTTCACAGGGTGCTGCCGGTCTTGTTCGATGTCAACGAGGTCGTTGATGAGATAGACTGCACTTGCTCCTAAACAGAATATAAAGAACCCTCCAAGGGTTCTAAGGAAGGAAGGCAGGTGTAACAATTTCTGGTCGAAAACAAGTGCTGTGAAGAGAATACCATTCTTGACCCATTGCTTGGGGCGCATGGCCTTCAGTAGGTGTCTCATTATGGGCCGCATGATAGCAGGAACATCTGGGAGGGGCAAGAGAGCTATCACTCAGATGATGACAAGGTCGTTCTGAAGATGGGTTGAACGTACAGATTGAAGTACAATCGAGATTATGTCCAGTAAGAAACGCATCGATCTCCTTCTTGTTGACCGAGGGCTCGCCGAAAGCCGTTCTGTAGCACAAAAATTGATCATGGCCGGGCTCGTTCGAGTGGAAGGACAGTTGATCCATAAAGCATCTCAAAAAGCAGAACCGGGGATGTTGATCGAGGTAGCCTCCGGACCACGATTTGTCTCTCGCGGTGGAGAGAAGTTGAAAGCTGCAGTGGAGACGTTTCCGGTGACTGTGGATGGTCGAATCTGTGCCGATGTCGGTGCATCAACGGGAGGGTTCACCGATTGTCTCCTGCAACACGGGGCTGCGCGTGTGTATACGATCGATGTGGGGAAGGGGCTGCTCCATTGGAAATTGCGAAACGACGCTCGTGTTGTGGTGATGGAGAAGACGAATGCTCGCTACTTGAAAACCCTTCCTGAGCATGTCCATCTTGTAACGATGGATGTCTCCTTTATCTCACTCCGGAAACTGCTGCCGGTCATCGTTGGATGGTTGGAGCCGGGGGGAGATGTGATCGCTTTAATCAAACCGCAGTTCGAAGCTGGCCCCGCTCGCGTTGGCAGGGGTGGGGTTGTTCGTGATCCCGCTGTACATCGCGACGTGACCCATCGAATCCTAGAATTTTCCGTCGAACACTCACTCGCGCCTCAGGGACTCATTCAATCCCCTTTACGTGGCCCGAAAGGCAATGTTGAGTTCCTGGCATGGCTGCGAAAAGACGCGCAAGCACGGAGCACAGATGACTTGCTTGAGATCGTATTCCCATCTTGAAATGGAACCTGTGAATAATTACGAGGTTGATGTTCTCATACCTTTTGTAAAGGGAGGATCTCTGAAGATGGACGAAATGGTTCAAGCGCGGTTTTTGCGTACGAATGACGGTGCTGGAATTGTCAACAGGGTATAATCCCCGCCTGATGCCAATGTCACGAAACTCGCGTAGATTTCTTGTCCTCCTTTTGGGAATACTCATCAGCGCTGCAGCGCTGTACCTAGTCCTACGTTGGGCTGGCTGGGAAGCCCTTCTCGCCGCGTTAAAACGGATGGACGTGCGCTTCTTGCTTCTTGCGGTTGTTGTTTATCTGATTTCTATGCTAGCGCGTGCGGCAGCATGGCAAACAATACTGAATCATAAGTATGGTTTCGGTCGAGTACTGGCCGCGTTGAATGAAGGCTATCTTCTAAATAACGTTCTCCCGTGGCGCCTCGGTGAGGTGGGACGCGCTGTTCTGCTCGGTCGACGATCGGGAGGATCGATCTTATCGGTTCTTTCCTCGATCCTTGTTGAACGATTATTTGATCTCGCGCTTGCCTTAGGTTTGCTCTTCGCACTGTTGCCTCTTGTTGCCGGAATTCCGAACGTACCACGCACCGGATCGACGATCGCCATTGTCCTGATCTTTATCATTGCTGTTCTATGGCTTCTTGTCCGCAAGCCTGTATGGATAGAAAGCGTCCTCTGCCGGCTTCCCGGGGGTGGAAAGCGGTGGATGCCCGCCTGGGAACGCGTCCGGCAAGGCTTGCAGGCGCTTCAAGATCCTCGCGTGCTTTTTACGAGTCTTGGTTGGATGGTGCTCACGTGGGCTCTCGCCGGAGTAGAGTATTGGTTGGTCTTAAAAGCCCTTATCCCCGAAGCGGAATGGACCTGGGCGTTCTTCATGTTAACGATAACATTGCTCGGTGGAGCCATCCCTTCATCGCCGGGTTATTTTGGCGTGTTTGAGGCAGCAGGAGTATTGGCGCTCGCCGCGTTTGATGTTCCGAAAGCGGAAGCCCTGGCCGTCTCGCTTACCATTCATGGAATGGTTTTTTCAATAGGATCTCTCTTCGGCCTTATAGCTTTGCTCAATGAAGGTGAGACGATCTCAGGGTTGTACCAGGATATCCGCAGGTGGCTCTCCTCTGGCTCGAATCAGCAAGCGGGTTAAATGCGCATACTGAACACGCTCTATTATTATCGCCCTCATTTTTCCGGTCTGACGGTCTACACGGAACGTCTGGCGCGAATGCTTGTTTCTCAAGGGCACCAGGTGACGGTGTTAACATCGCAATACGAGCGGTCCCTTCGGCTGGTTGAAAAAATGGACGGCGTGGATGTAAAGCGAGTGCCCGTTGCGTTTAATGTCAGCAAGGGTCCGATCATGCCAACTTTCCTCTATCAGGCTGCGCGTTTGATCCCTGAGCATGACATCCTCCACCTGCACGTCCCGCAGCTCGAGGCAGCGCCTCTTTCGCTGCTTGGGCGCGCCTTTGGCAAACCTGTGGTGCTAACCTACCACTGCGATCTCATGCTGCCTCCCTCGTTGTTGAACGCGCTTGCAAACCGAATTTCAGATCTGGCGAATTCGATTTCGACGAAAACCGCAAGTGCGATTGTTGTAAACTCGCGGGATTATGCGGAAGAATCACCGCTTTTGAGTAAAAGGCTCGAGAAAGTCGAAGTTATTCCGCCTCCAATCGAGATGCCTGAACCGGATCCTATGGTCGTCCTATCTATGCGGAAGCGCTTCAAGATTGCCCCGGGGAGTCCGGTTATTGGAATGGCTGCACGTCTAGCGACAGAGAAAGGGGCCGAGGTGCTTGCTCAGGCGATGACGATCGTTCTCAAAGAAATGCCGAGCGCCCGCGTTTTTTATGTCGGTCAGCATGAAAATGTAATGGGCGAGGAGGCATATCGTGCCCGGCTTCTTCCGCAGATCGAGGCGCTTGGTGACCATTGGACTTTCTTGGGAATTCTCCAGCAGAGTGAGTTTGCGGCTTTCTTTAAGCTGTGTGATGTTACTGTGCTCCCCAGTTTGAACAGCACGGAGAGTTTCGGGATGGTTCAGGTCGAATCGATGCTCTCGGGAACCCCGGTTGTGGCCAGCGACCTCCCTGGGGTCCGGCAGCCTACTCAGACAACGGGTATGGGTTTAACATTCCCTCCAGGGGATGCGGACAAGCTTGCCGCCGCGCTTCTCCAGGTCCTTAGGAATCCTGCGGATTACACAAGCGACCGTGCCAGCGTTATGGCCCAATACTCAAGCGAAGTCGTATCGGCGAAGTATGAAACCATCTTTGCCAATATAATTTCGAAAGTGTAAATCTCAACAATAAATGACGAAAGATTATTTTTGGCTGCATCTGCGTGATCTACCCTACTTTCGGGCACTTCTGCGTTCGATTGAAGCCGGCTACTACAAAGACCTGGATCTCCCATCACCGACTCTCGATGTGGGTTGTGGGGATGGACATTTCACAACGATCGCCTTCGATCGCCCAATTGAGATCGGCGTCGACCCTGATCTACCGATCATGCGCGAAGCTAAATCACGCCATGCGTATGATCTCCTTCTGCAAGCAGATGGGGCACGCATGCCGCTCCCGGACCATTCAATCGCTTCGGCTTTCAGCAATTCGGTGCTCGAGCACATACCGCATCTTGACGCGGTTCTGCGAGATGTGGGTCGGGTGTTAAAGTCTGGCGCACCATTTGTGTTCACGGTGCCCAACCCGGGCTATCGTACGCAGCTGAGCCTCCCACGCAAGCTCTCTAAGGCAGGACTTTCGGCTCTGGGGAAGGCGTATGAAAGTTGGTTCATGCGCATGTCGCGAACGATAAACCTCGACGATGAGGGGGGTTGGGAACGGCGATTATCGGCAGCCGGTTTCACGATCGAGCGAACCTTCCGCTACTTTCCACCGTCCTCCCTCCATGTTCTGGAGTGGGGGCATTACTTAGGTGGACCCTGCTTGCTCCCGCATAAACTATTCGGCAAGTGGATTCTCGCCCCTTATCGTTGGAATCTCGGTTTGACGGATAGGCTGGTGCGGCGATACTATGATACGTCGCCGACAGAAGACGGAACCTATAGCTTTTATCTGGTGCGTAAACGATGACCTCACCTGAGTCTGAACCTCTCATAAAACCCGAATCCGATCCGCCAGACGCACAGGAACCAAGCGTCCTGGATTGGTTGAAATCGCTGGTTCGTGGGCATCCGATCCCCATTCCCGAAGGACCCGTAGAGAGCGCAATCGATGATCTGCCAATGCAGGCGGTGGACGAGGAGCCTCAGCAAGAGGCGATCCTATCAACCTTCCGTTTTGAGGCATCTCAATTTCGGTTGCCGGTGGCGTTACTGCTAGCGCTTGCAGCGCAATTTGGTCTGGAACGTCGAGAAGGTTCGATTTGGATCAGTATTGTTCTGTACATCCTGGCTGGTGTGGTTATCGCTTGGGGGACTTGGTCAAAGGATTTCTTCTATAAAACACCTCCTACCTCAGACGAGAGGGTCAGTCCCGTCACCTATCGTCCGGCATTATTGTCTGCAGCACTTATTCTTTCTCTGCTTACATTCATCAGCTCTGGAAATAACCTCTTCGATTTTCCGACCGTGGTCTTCTGGACCGCTTCTATCATCACCATCCTGTTGGCATTCTGGGATGGTGAATTCCCTCTGGTGAGCTGGTGGAGAAGGTTAAAGAGTTGGTTAGGTGACCCCAATCTGCATTTATCGCTTTCTGGCTGGGATCTTCTGGTTCTTGCCGGTTTCAGTCTTTCGGTCTACTTCCGGTTCTATCTCCTCGATTCGGTTCCACCGGAGATGGTCAGCGATCACGCTGAGAAATTGCTGGATGTCGTCGATGTGCTCAATGGAAAATACTCGATCTTTTTCCCGAGGAACACCGGGCGTGAGGCTATGCAGTTTTACATGGCTGCGGCGACGTACAAATGGTTAGGCACGGAGATCTCCTATCTCACCTTGAAAATCGGCACAGCCCTGGCCGGGGTTCTTACCTTACCTTTCATTTATCTCCTCGGTAAAGAAGTTGGGGGGAAGCGAGTTGGTCTCGCGGCTATGATTCTGGCGGGGATCGCTTATTGGCCGAATGTGATAAGCCGGGTGGGGCTGCGGTTTCCGCTTTACCCCTTGTTCGTCGCTCCGGCTTTTTATTACCTGGCCAGAGGAATCCGTACTCGCAATCGGAATGATTTCCTGCTTTGTGGGTTGGTTGTTGGTATGGGACTTCATGGGTATAGCCCGGCGCGAGTAATCCCTATCGCCATCGCCGTGGGTATTAGCCTGTATCTTCTGCACAAGGGTTCGCAAGAACAGCGCCGGGTGATGATCACGCTGCTCGTAATCACAGGTCTCGTCGCTCTGATTGTGTTTATGCCCCTGGTGCGAATTGCGGTAGATCGCCCGGATGAGGTGATCTACAGGATGACCACGCGCTTTGGGAGCGCCGAGCGGGATTTGCCAGGACCTGCATTACAGATTTTCTTTTCAAATGTCTGGAACGGCTTGAAGATGTTCACCTGGGATAATGGCGAGGTATGGGTGAACTCCATCCCGCACCGTCCAGCGTTGGATTGGGTCACTGGTGCTCTGTTCTCTCTTGGAGTGGTCATTGCATTGACCCGCTTTGTACGCTACCGGCGCTGGATCGATTTGTTCATTCTCGTCTCGATCCCCATCCTCCAGCTTCCATCAACGCTATCGCTTGCGTTTCCGGCCGAGAACCCAGCTACCAATCGGGCTGCGGGGGCGATCGTGCCTGCTTTCATCCTTGCTGGCTTGGCGTTTGCGGCAATTCCGGATTGGATCGAAACCCATTGGAAAGGACGCCAAACGGCCGGCTTCAGCCTAGTGTTCACCGGGTTGCTTTTATTAATAGCGGGTCGATTGAATTACCACCTCGTTTTTAAGGAATATCAAGATCTATATCGCCGGTCCGCATGGAATACGTCTGAGGCAGGCGCCGTGATTCGGAACTTTGCTGAATCGATCGGCTCCTATGAAACCGCGCATGTTGTCGCCTACCCTCATTGGGTGGATACACGACTTGTTGGGATAAACGCCGGTCAACCCACCAAGGACTATGCCATTTCCGAGGAGGGCTTAGCGGATACGATCTTCGAAACCCGACCACAGCTCTTCCTGCTCCACCCGGATGATGTAGAGTCCTTACAGAAACTCAAAGAGCTCTACCCATTTGCACGGGTTACAGAGTACCCAAATATCATCGAGGGGAAGAATTTTATAATTTTTTCTGTTCCTTTCGCACCTGAAACTCTACCAGAAGCGATCCGGGAATCCGAGTGATTATGGCTGAAGTTGAAGCACCCATCGATCAACAACATGAGCCGCCTGAAAAAGAAAGATCCAGGGTTCTTTCGGATCTTACTGTTGGGATTCTTCTTATCGCGGTTCTCGGTCTGGCTGCGTACCTGCGTTTCACCGGCTTGAATTGGGATTCTCACACCCATCTCCACCCGGATGAACGCTTTCTTACGATGGTTGAGACCTCGATCCAACTTCCGCAGTCGATCGGGGAATATTTCAGCACCGAGACATCCCCTCTCAATCCGCATAACGTTGGGCATGGCTTCTTCGTCTATGGTTCACTCCCGATCTTCCTCGTCCGCTATCTCGCTGAATGGACCGGGATGTCTGGCTATGACCAGGTACATCTTCTAGGGAGGGCTGTTTCGGGAATATCCGATCTTGTATCGATCCTTCTGATATACCTGATCGGGGAAAGACTCTTCAATCGTCGGGTCGGGATTCTGGCAGCGCTGTTTACAGCCCTTTCGGTTTTGTTGATTCAACATGCGCATTTCTTCGTCGTCGACCCACTCGCCAATGTCTTTATCCTCGCCGGACTATATTTCTCGGTTCGAGTTATCGGCCAGGGGAAGCTCAGTGACTATCTTCTTTTCGGGGTCATGCTGGGGCTGGCGGTGGCCTCCAAAATCAGCGCTGCCCCTCTGGCGGTTGCTGTAGCGCTTGCTGGACTCACGAATATCCTTAGCGCCCCCTCGGATCAAAGGTCTGCTGTTTTCTCACGCACACTCACTTTCTTACTCGGCGCAGCGCTCCTGTCACTTCTTGTCTTCCGTATTTTCCAACCTTACGCTTTTGAAGGGCCGGGCTTCCTTGACGTGAGGTTCAACCCGAAGTGGCTGGCGAATATGGCGGAGGTCCGAAGCCAGCAGGCAGGGAACACCGATGCTCCTTATGCGCTTCAGTGGGCTAATCGCGCGCCGGTCTTTTTCTCATTGAAAAATATGATTTTATGGGGAATGGGCATACCGCTCGCGATCCTGGGCTGGATCGGTTTGGGCTGGGCTCTTGTCGAGATGATCCGCGGACGGTGGGAGCGGTATTTGATCCCGGTGGTCTGGACAGCCGGCATGTTCATCTGGCAGTCGATCAATTTCACCAAGGCGATGCGCTACCAGCTGCCTGTTTATCCGACACTGGCATTACTGGCAGCCTGGGTACTCTGGCATGTATGGGAGAGTGTCCCGCAGCTCAACGCCCAATGGCGAAAGGCAGCCCGAATCGGTGTGTTGTTGGTTGGATCAATCACCATCCTGGGGACAGCTTTGTGGGCATATGCCTTCCACTCGATATACTCGGAGCCACTCACCCGGGTATCCGCATCGCGATGGATTTACAGGAATGTTCCGGCTGTCGTTAATCTGGTTGTAGAAGCAGACGGGGAAACGTTTTACGAGACAATCCCCATGCCCATACCCTATGATCTAAGCTCCGGTGACACCTATACAACGGAGATCTCCACAGACGTCGCCGGAGTTATCAGCAGCGTTCTTCTACCCTATGTCTCGACGAATGATGGTAAGGACGGCATCCTGGGTCTTTCTGTAACGCTTGCAGATGAGCCAAACGCCGGATCCATATATGCGCGCGGGGAATTCCGCAGCGATGTACTCGCGGGCGAAGAAGCTCGGGTTGAAATCCAACTCGATCGATCCTTTAATATCGACCCAGATACTCGTCTGTTCCTGATTCTCGAGAATATCGGTGAGCCATCCCTGCATATGCGCCCATCTCTCCTGGTGCATGAAACTACCTGGGATGATGGCCTGCCGTGGGGGGTGGATGGCCGAGGGCTTGGCGGCAGATATGAGGTGCACAATCTTGAACTTTATTGGCACGATAACCAGGACGATGATGATAACGGAATCCCCGATAAGTTAGAGAGGATCGTGCAGTATTTGGAGCAGGGGGATTATCTTATGATCTCCTCTAACCGCCAGTATGGAACGATCCCCCGCGTTCCAATCCGCTACCCACTTACTGCTGCCTATTACCGTGAGCTTTTCGGCTGCCCTGATGGAATGGATGTTCCCACGTGTGGTGCGACCGCAGAGGTGGGATTGTACGCGGGCCGCTTAGGGTATTCACTCGTTGAGGTTTTTGAAAGTCACCCCTCAATTGGGGCGCTGAAAATCAACGATCAGTTCGCGGAAGAAGCCTTTACAGTCTATGACCATCCGAAGGTGTTGATCTTTAAGCGGGATGCAGATTTCAGCGCGGAAAAGGTCTTTGACTTTCTTTCCCAGGTCGACGTGAGCGGCGTCGTCCATGTGCTGCCAAAGGATGCCGGCGATACAGGGCAGGACTTACTGCTCTCGGCGGATAAATGGCAGAAACAGCAGGAGGAGGGCACCTGGTCAGAGATCTTCAACACAGAGAGCATCGTTAACCGCTCGGGATTGTTGAGCGCCATCCTCTGGTGGGTGGCGTTGGGTATTCTGGGTCTTCTGGTTTATCCCATAACGAGGGTCGTCTTCCGCAGCTTCCATGATGGCGGTTATGCGCTCTCGCGGTTGATTGGGCTGCTGCTATTCTCTTGGGGCGCTTGGATCTTCGGGAGCCTTGGGGTCACAGTCAGCCGCTTGACGCTCAGCATTGTGCTGCTGCTGCTCGCGGGTATTTCCTTCACCCTAGCATTGCGTGACCGAGAAGAACTTTCTACATTCTTCCGGACGCAATGGCGAGATATCCTTTGGGTAGAGGTTTTTGCGCTCAGTTTTTTCCTCGTGGATCTCGGGATTCGATACGGGAACCCTGATTTATGGCATCCAGCAAAGGGTGGGGAGAAGCCGATGGACTTCTCCTATCTAAACGCCGTAATTAAGAGCTCAACCTTCCCTCCTTATGATCCCTGGTTCGCTGGGGGGTATATCAACTACTACTACTACGGTTTCGTCCTCGTCGGAATGCCGGTGAAATTGCTGGGCATCGTCCCGGCGACAGCCTACAATCTCATTATCCCAACGCTCTTCTCGATCCTGGCATTGTGCGCGTACAGCATGGGCTACCATCTTGTACGTTCGATTTCTCATAATATGTCTCTTCGCGTTAGGGCCAATCCCAAATTGGCGGGTCTCATCGCCGCGCTCCTGCTTGTGGTTTTTGGAAATCTGGGCACGGCCAGGATGTTCTATGATGGTTTCAAACAGGTTGGCACCCCGGCAGGGGTTGAAGAGGGGAGCTTCATTGTTGGGGCGGGTCAAGCAGCCAAGGGATTTGTAAACTATCTGACGTACAAGTCTCCGCTTCCCTACCCGATGGACCAATGGTATTGGAACCCGAGCCGGATGATTACCCCCGGTGAGGGTGAGCCAGGGCCAATCACAGAATTCCCCTTCTTCACTTTCCTGTACGCTGATCTGCATGCTCACATGATCAGCCGCTCACTCACAATCCTTAGCCTGGCGTGGGGTTTATCGTGGATTCTTTCCGTTTCCCAGCGTCGCCGTCGAGGGAAAATCGACATCGCCCTGGCGTTGTTTGTGGGCGGTTTAACGCTTGGCGCGCTGCGACCTATTAACACATGGGATTTTCCCGTGTATTGGGTATTAGGAGTACTTGCAGTCCTCTACGCTGTGTGGTGGCGCGATCGAAAATTTGATCTACCACAAATTGCAGAAGCAGGTCTATATGCCATCCTGCTTTTAGCATTTTCGCAGTTCCTTTATCAACCGTACCATCAGTGGTACGGGCAGGGATATTTGTCCGCAGAGATCTGGAAGGGGTCTCTGACGTCCATGATTGATTATCTGACGGTGCATGGAGTCTTCCTCTTCCTGATTGCAGCCTGGATGGTATGGGAAACTCGCGAGTGGATGGCCCAAACTCCGATTTCAGAACTGAACCGGCTGCGGCCGATTGCGACGTGGATTGGATCTGCGGCTTTCCTCATTGTGGCAGTTACCGCCTGGCTTGCGGGTATTGGATATCAGATTGCACTGATCGTCATCCCTCTCGGCGCTTGGGCGATGATACTGCTGCTGCGACCAGATCTTGCCTTAGGCAAGCGGATCGTGCTTTTCATCGTAGGAACTGGGCTGGTTCTTACGTTTGTCGTGGAGGTCGTGGTACTCAAGGGGGATATCGGTCGCATGAACACGGTCTTCAAATTCTACCTCCAGGTGTGGGAGCTCTTCAGCCTGGCTGCAGCTGCAGCTCTCGCATGGACGTACACCTCACTTCCGAAATGGGATCGCGTATGGCGGTGGGGCTGGCTGACGGCAACGGTTTTGCTTTTATTCTCTGCCGCGTTGTATCCCCTCACGGCATCTATATCGAAAGTCCGGGATCGGATGACGGTAACCGCGCCGCGGACGCTCGACGGCATGCTCTATATGGATTACGCCGTCCGCTTCGAATTGGGCGAGAAACTATCCTTGGGAGAGGATTATCAAGCGATTCGTTGGATGCAGGAAAATGTCGAGGGTTCACCGGTTATCGTTGAAGCGAATATTCCTGAGTATCGTTGGGGTTCGCGTTATTCGATCTACACCGGACTCCCGGGTGTCCTGGGATGGCGCTGGCATCAAACCCAGCAGCGCGTCGCCGCGGAAAACACTGAGACGGACGAACGGCTATTCCAAATAACAAATTTCTACCTCACACGAACGATCGCAGAAGCGAAAGAATTCCTCGCTGAATATAATGTTAAGTATGTCGTCGTCGGCGAGCTGGAACGCGCTTATTACGCCGAGGTCTATCCGTGCTGGCCGGATGCGAGTGTACCGGGCATATCCTGTGATCTGCGCGGTTGGCCGCTGGGCATGCCGACATCGTTCCCGATCTCGCCTGACGAATGTGAACTGGAACACCCCGAGGATGAAACCTCGAGCCTGCGCTGCCCGACACATGCTCTGGATAAATTCCCCGCCATGGAATCTGAAGGAAGTCTCCTCGCCGTCTTCCAGGATGGGAAAACGGTGATCTATGAGGTTGTAAAGTGATCCAAGACGTCTTCACCTGGTGGTTGATAAGCACGTTGGTAGGCGCTATGGCGCTGCCAATTGCATGGCGGATCTTCGGACGGCTCGAGGACCGCGGTTATGGTTTCGCCAGGGCTCTAGGGCTGCTCTTGACCGGATATATTTTCTGGATGGGAGCCACGCTGCGGCTTTTCCAACCGAGCCTTGGTGGAGCGGTGATGGCGCTTCTTGCGCTCTTGGTGTTGAGCGTCTGGATTGGTCGTAGCACGTGGCGCGATGTTCTTGATTGGCTCAAAGAACACCGTTCCACAGTTCTAATCATGGAGATCCTTTTCCTGCTCGCGTTCTTGGCTTGGGCGTTTGTGCGGGCGAACAACCCGGAAATCACCGGAACAGAAAAACCGATGGAGCTCGCGTTCCTAAATTCGATTCTGCGCTCAGACAGCTTCCCACCTCACGATCCATGGCTCTCGGGCTATGCGATCTCCTATTATTACTTCGGCTATATACTTCTGGCCTTGCTCACTCGGCTCACGGGCGTTGCCTCTGGGGTCGCCTTCAATCTTGGGAATAGTCTCTGGTTTGCGCTGGTCGCCTTGGGCACATACTCTCTCGCATATAATTTCCTCTCCCGACGGACGCCCGGACGTGTTAAACGATTTTCACCGCTTCTTGCGCCGCTCTTCGTCTTGATCAGCGGAAATTTAGGAGCCTTCCTCGAGGTCCTTTATTCAAAATACATCTTCTGGACGACGACCACCACCGGTGTTTTTTTGACGTCGCCGTTCTGGACCTGGATTGGACTTGAGGATCTGGAAAAACCGCCCTCGCTCTTGCTCGAAGCGAGTTGGATGCCGCAACGATACTTGTGGTGGTGGCGTTCATCACGCGTGATCAGGGATCTCGACCTCAATGGTCTTCCACTCGGATTACAGTCGATCGACGAATTCCCGTTCTTCACTTTCCTGCTTGCAGACAATCACCCCCACCTTTTAGCGATGCCCTTCGTACTCATGGTAATCGCATTCGCTTTCCAGGTTTTCCTCCAGGGACAGCGGACACCTCTTCGTTTGGGAGAGGTGAAGTGGACTCACAGCCTGCGTAAAAATCTGTTAATTGCCCTGGGTTTGGTATTGGCGATCGTCGTGGTCGTCCTGGGAATGAAAGCCGGAGCGGCAGATCTGGGGATATCCGCGGCATTCATTTCAATTATTAAAGGTATCGTGACAAGCGGGATTATATTTGGGGCTATGCTTCTTGTCGGGGCGATCGCAGGCGGCTTGCTCCCATCTTCTCTCAATAAGCTCGAATTCTGGTTCGGAGCATGGCTCTTCGGGGCGCTGGCTTTCTTGAATACCTGGGATTTCCCGATTTATTTCATCTTGCTCTTCTGTGTGATGATCTGGAGGAGTCGTACGCTCCCGCTTACAGTTTGGGTTAAATCGGTGCTCACGACGAGCTTCGCATTCATCGTAGCTGCCATCCTGCTTTATATTCCCTGGTATCCATCGTTCTCATCACAGGCAGGCGGTATCCTGCCGCACTTGATGCATCCCACTCGTTTTCTCCATTTCTTCATCATGTTCGCGGTCTTGTTCATCCCTTTGACTGTCTGGCTTATCATGCGAGTGATGCAGGGGAGAAGGCGATCGGAGGGGAAGTGGCTTTTCGGAATAAGCCTGGGATTCCCGCTCGCACTCTTGATCCTCTCGTGGCTTTTCGCAGCAATGATTTACCTCGTGGGTGCAAACGTCATCGGAATGGGGGCGATCCTCAGCAGCATGGGGATGGACAGCCTCCGCGATGCCGCTCGAGCGACAATCACTATCCGATTAACGCAGTCGTGGACAGCGATCGGCTTGGGCGTGATGATCGCCGCCACCGTTGTGCTCATCAGACGTGTATGGAAAGACTCTCCGAGCGATACCAAACCAGGTCCTTTCATTCTTATGATGATCACGATTGGGGCGCTCTTGATACTTGGTCCTGAGTTTTTCTATCTCAAAGACCAATTCGGGCTGCGCATGAATACGATTTTTAAATTCTACTTTGCTGCCTGGGTCTTTTGGGGCCTTGCCGCAGCATACGTGATGGATGTGATCTGGTCCAAACGGAGTGCGAAGATGATCCCCGTGCAGATACTCACGGTTCTCCCATTGCTTGCCGGGCTCATGTATCCTGCCCTATCCGTGTGGACGAAAACAAACGGCTTAAACCCGGTCCATGGCCGAACGTTGAATGGAGCTTTGCACCCTGCCTACGCGAGCGAAGCGGATCGTGACGCGATCCAATGGATGAGCGATAATTTGGATGTCGGGGTTGTTGCGGAAGCCGTCGGTGGTAGTTATTCGTACTTTGCGAGAGTATCTGTGCATACGGGATTCCCGACCATTATCGGTTGGCCTGGTCATGAAAGCCAGTGGCGCGGCGGATACCAGTACCACGGAACGCGGGAAGAGGATGTCAGGACACTGTATAAGTCGCCAGATTGGGAACAAACTCAAGAGATACTGAAAACCTATAATGTGAAGTATGTATACATTGGAGAACTTGAGCGAATGGCATACCCACCCATCTTTGATGGAAAATTTGATGCATTCATGGAACTGGTTTACCAAAACGACAGGGTTAAAATCTACGCTAGAAGAGCAGGTGACTCCTCTTGAATAATCATCGGAGCATCAGGCTGGATACTGTAATGCTCGCAATCTTGGTCGCGTTGATTGCATGGACGCGGATTGCAGACTTAGGCAGGATTCCACTCACCGATACTGAAGCAGTTCATGCCCTTACAGCAGCATCGACGACTCCGGATGCTTCCCCCTTTTGGGATATGGATGGCGTGGCGGCACCGGTAAGTGCGAGCTATTACGTCTTCACCACCATGATCTTCCAACTCTTTGGTCCAACCGATGCAGCGGCGCGTATCGTTTCAGCGCTTGCCGGCATCGTGCTGGTTTTGAGCCCGTTGGTCCTGCGGAAACGAATTGGCACAGCCCGTTCGCTGATAGCAGTTCTGGTGCTGGCCATCGCCACGTCTGGTTGGACGAGCGCAAGAACCGCCGGCGGCTCAACTCTAGCAGCTGCGGGTCTGGCGGTCTTCGTATTCCTCGCCTGGTCGTCGGACACAGCTGACGATAAACGGGTTCGGCTTCTGCTCGCGGCAGGCGCGCTTGGCTTCGCGTTTGCGTCAGGACCGACCATCGTCCAAGGTTTGTTCGGTCTGCTGGTTGGATTCGGCCTGTCACGCCTGCTTGCATCCCGGCATCGGAAACCATTTGAAGAATTTATACGTTTAATTGCAGTTAAATCTAGCCTTTGGGTTTCTCTTGTTGTGATGCTCCTTGTCGCCTCAGGCGCTGGTTTCTATTGGAATGGACTTGCCGGGTTGGGCGAATCCCTTACGCAATGGCTGCAAGGCTGGACAGGGCCGGGTCTACATTCAGCAATTGCCTATGTCGTGATGCTCGTGAGTTATGAGCCTTTGTTTGTAGGGATTGGGCTCGTTGGAGCGGTTCTCGCCTGGTGGCGCAAAGATTCTCTCGGGCAGGCAGCCAGCCTATGGGTATTGGGCAGCCTGTTCAGCGGCCTTGTTTATCCTGCACGGGGTGCGGCGGATTTGATCTTTGTGGTCCTTCCTTTAGCCCTTCTGGTATCTTATACCGTCTCGATTTTGATTGAACGAATTGCCCGCCGTCGCGTCGGACTCGAATTAGTAGGTCTTGCCAGTGTGCTCCTGGTGCTGACAGCTTCTGCCTGGATATCGCTTGCCGGCTACGCAAATGGTTACATCTTGGAGTACACACCGACCGACCCGGGGCTAATCCTGCTTGTATTTAGCGCATTGATTATTATGGCGGTTAGCCTACTTTTATTCTTTGGCTTGGGATGGTCCTGGGATGTTGTGGCCGATGTGCTTGGGATTACGGCTACGCTTGTGCTGGCAGCGATCACGCTCTCTGCAGCGTGGCGCTTGAATTTCGCGGCTCTTTCAACAGGCGCCAGGGAGATCTGGCGTCCTGAGGTAACTACGACTGGGATGCGGCTGCTCACGAATACACTCGATAATGCCTCACTCGCCTTCGCGGGCCGAAAAGATGAGATCGCTGTCGAGGTGCAATCTGAGGTCAACCCAGCACTGGCGTGGGCGCTGCGCGGTTACAATCGAGCGGGAGGTGAAATCAACTTACTTGTAGATCCCTCCCCGGCGGTCCTCGCTTTGGAGTCAAATTCTGCTACCAGTTTACTTACCGACTATATGGGCCAGGGGATGGCTTTGAAGGAGCGGCGTGATTGGGAAGGCAGTCTACCGCCGAATTTGCTGCGTTGGTTTGTGCTCCGCTCGGCGCCTACGGAATTCGAGCGTTGGATTCTCTGGGTGCGGATGGATATCGCCACTCTCGGCGATGTGGGGTTGTCCGATATTGAATAACGAGGATGTAGAGGTTGAGCCTGTTCCACTCTCAACTGTATATTCAGTTGTTAGGCAACAGCCAGCTATAGAGCAAGGAGATTGTCCAATGGGGTCACTCGCAGATCTTATAATCGCGTTATCTAGCGATGCTCCGGCTATTGTAGCATCCGAATACCCACTCGGCACTTTCAAGGGCACCAATGTTGACGGGCTCGATCCGTTCAAACTTGCGGCACTTCATACCTTGTTCACCACAATGGATTTCAGTGATTTGCTTAAGCAATACCAGCCTGTTGCTGAGGCATCCGCCAGTGGCCCATGGCTTATCAAGTTTCCTGATGAACTGATTGCGTTTCTGGCCGACCTTGCCCCTCAAAACTTTGGATCCACTGCAGCCAAGTGGAGTGCCACTGATCAGGTTCAGGTGGAAGGGTGGTCGGAGCAGGAAGCGGAACAGTTCCTCGCTCGCGCCGTAAATTTCGCTCAGATAGCAGTGTTTGAAGGGAAGGATATTTTTCTCTGGATATACAACTGATCGACAGTTGCTGCCTATCGCTGGAGACGACCAAGGATGCGGCGCGATTTGCTTACATGATTATATGATGGGGATGCTTGGGGGTACAGGCGATGCTCCGGTACCCGGTCGCTCCCCACAAACCCCACTCCGCTTCGCTCCGGGGGCGCAAAGCAGAACGTGGGATTTCACTGCTCAAAGCCGTTATGTCTAAGGGAATCCTTAGTTGCGTGGTTGAGGAGGACTGAAGCTTGAAACCAAGGATGATCGCGATCGATGGACCTGCCGCCTCTGGAAAATCGACTCTAGCTCAGAACCTCGCCTCTGCGCTGGGTTATCTTTACTTTGATACCGGTGTGATGTACCGGGCGGTTACTTTGGCAGCCTTGATCTCCGACACCCCTGTGAAGGATGAAGTTGGGGTAACCGCGATTGCAAATGAGCTGGATCTTGACGTTCAACCGCCAAGCTCCGATGACGGTCGCCAGTGTGATGTTCTCATGAATGGCGAGGATGTGACCTGGGAGATCCGTAGTCCAGCGGTGGACGAGAATGTATCACAAGTGTCTATGTATCCGGGAGTGCGTCAGGCGATGACTGTGCGTCAACGCGAGATAGGTTTGCGGGGTGCAGTCGTGATGGTCGGCAGAGATATAGGAACAGTCGTCCTACCTGAGGCAGAATTAAAGATCTACTTGGATGCTTCCGTTGAAGCCAGAGCAAATCGGCGCTATGAGGAAAGTCTGCAGCGTGGAAATCCTGTGGAGTATGATGTGATCCTAAAAAGAATGCGCGAGCGGGACAGGCTCGATTCGACACGCACACTAGCGCCTCTGCGACCCGCTGATGATGCTGTAATACTCGACTCGACCAAGCTATCCATCCACGATGTATTTGAGAAGGCGCTCGAGCTCGCAGAAGACGTTAATCAACATGGGGAAGATTAATATGCGGGGAAATACAGCCGATAGTGATTTTTCGCTCCCCTGGTATTCTCGGGTGTTCCGACCTGTGTCTCGATTTTTCTTTCGCAACTTATTCCGATTGCTAAGTCGGGTCCATATTACAGGCACCGAAAACATACCGGAAGAGGGGGCGTACGTCATTGCTGTAAACCACGTCTCGATTTTCGAACCTCCGCTAATTACCTCATTCTGGCCACATTCGATCGAGGTGGCAGGCGCCGTTGAAATTCTCGAGCGACCGATTCAGAGTCAGATCATGCGGCTTTATGGAACGATCCCTGTTCATCGTGGGCGGTTTGATCGCCAACTACTTAAAGCGATGGTGGGGAGATTAAAGGCCGGGCGACCGGTTCTCATTTTCCCGGAAGGCACACGTTCGCGTAAACCGGGTTTGCAGCAGGCTTCCACAGGCGCAGCTTATATCGCCGCCAAGGCCGGGGTTAACGTTCTGCCGGTGGGGATCGCAGGGACGGCAATCCTTGCAGACGAGATCCGTAAATTCCGACGAACACAACTTATGATGTCGATCGGCGAGATGATTGACCTGCAAGCGATTCCATGGCGATCGGCCGAGCGAAAGGAGATATTACGTTTGCAGACGGATAAGATAATGTATGCGATCGCGGATCTGCTACCGAGAGCATATCAAGGTTTGTACGCGGGGGGATCGCGATGATCTCGATGAAAAGTGAAAATCGGATTTCCCGCAGCGAAGAGTACGATCATCAAGCACTTGAGAATACCAGGAAGACTTTACGCTGGATGATTAAGTACATCGGCTTTCGCATTCTAGCAAAGTACGAAGGCGCAGAAGGCTTAGAGAATTTCCTCGCTGAGGGTCCGGTAATTGTGATGATCAACCATATCGCCTTAATCGACCCAGCCGTGGTCCTTGGCGTGCTGCCCAGAAGTGTGGTTCCAATGGCGAAAATCGAAATATTCCGTTACCCAGTCTTCGGATACCTCGCAAAACTGTGGCAGGTCATCCCGGTTCGTAGGCAAGAGTTCGATGTGCGGGCGGTACGTCAAGCGCTTGGCGTATTAAAAGCAGGGGAATGTATCCTTGTGGCGCCTGAAGGTACACGCAGCCCGTCGCTCCAGAAAGGTAAAGAGGGTGTCGCCTACCTCGGGTTGAAGAGCGGGGCGCCAATCATCCCCGTTGCTGTCACAGGCTCGAAAGGCTTTCCTACATTGAACCCACTACGCTGGCTTCGAACAGGTGTTTTTGTGAAGTTAGGACGAGCTTTCAGGTTCATTAACAGGAAGGGACGATTTGAGCTTGAAGATCTGCGTCTCATGACGGATGAAGCGATGTATGTCCTGGCTGAGTTGCTCCCCGAAGACCATCGGGGGGTCTATAGCGATCTTTCAAAGGCTACAACCCAGACCATCGAATTCGTATAGCCATAATTATTACGGTGATCTCTTACAAATAACCGAGGCCGGGCGCATTTAAAGGGCATCGATGCGAAGAACAAGGACCCAACGATAGGAGGTCCTATTCCAGAACTGCAGTGAGCTGTGTATAATCTTGAGCGAAGAACGTATTTAGATTGAGAGGTGGTTGGCAGAAAGAGCACCGTTGGAAAGGGTAGCGCGAGGCCCCGATTATTCGGGGAGACGAGGAAGAGGGTTCCCTGCCGCAGGGCAGGGCTAACCGAAGGATCGGGAGGCTCTCAACCTCCGGACCGGGAAAATCGAAGGATCAGCGGATGCCCTCTGGGTGTACCACACGCCCACACCTTTCCTTACGAAGCAATAACCCAGCAGTCAATACTGGCCCGGTAACGGGTCGGGCAACGCTGAAGGGAGTGGGAATTCGTTGATAAATAACAATCTGGAGGCTGTGCATGTGTGGCATCGTAGGCTATGTTGGCTCGCGTGATGCGACTCCCATCATCTATGACGGGCTGAAACGATTAGAGTATCGGGGCTATGACTCGGCGGGTATCGCTGTAATTGAAGATGGTGAGATAAAAATACGGCGAGATGCAGGGAAACTGAACCGCCTTGGTGAACTACTGCTCAAAGACCCGATTAATGGTCATATTGGAATAGGGCATACACGCTGGGCCACTCATGGTGAACCCAGCGCACGGAATGCCCATCCTCATGTGGGTGAGTCGGGCCGAGTTGTGATTGTTCATAACGGTATCGTTGAAAACTTCCTTGCTCTCCGCGATGAATTGGCCGCGGAAGGGGCTTCGTTCAATTCCGATACAGATACGGAAATCATCGTCCTGTTGGTTGAACGTTACATGGCAATGGG
Source organism: Anaerolineales bacterium (assembly GCA_034430795.1). Lineage (GTDB taxonomy): Bacteria > Chloroflexota > Anaerolineae > Anaerolineales > E44-bin32 > E44-bin32. Next base: position 46,519 of record DAOUDJ010000222.1, read on the forward strand.
ACATGATCTGACCGAGGCAGCGAGGAGGGCGATATCGAATCTTGATGGAGCCCATGGGATCGTTTTACTCTCCGTAGATGAACCGGACAAGATCGTCGCTGCCCGGGTGGGAAATGCTGGGGGGGTCGTTCTGGGAATCGGTGAAGATGAAATGTTCATCGCTTCTGATATCCCCGCGATTCTCGAGCACACACGCAAAATGGCTTTCCTTGAGGCGGAGCAAATGGCGGTCGTGACAGCAAACGGTTATAAAATTATGACGCTAGCAGGCGATGATGTTAGCCTTGAGATCCATAATGTGCCCTGGGATCCTGTCTCAGCAGAGAAGGGGGAGTACAAACACTTCATGTTGAAGGAGATCTTCGAACAGGTTCGCTCGACCACCGATACCATTGCTGGCCGGGTAGATTTTAATGAAGGTCAGATTAATCTACATCAACTCAATATAACACCTGAGCTGGTCCAGCGAATTGACAAAATCATCATCACAGCATGTGGCACGGCAGCGCATGCCGGGATGGTCGGCCGGCACCTTATCGAGCGCATCGCCCGCATCCCTGTGCAGGTGGAGATAGCATCAGAGTTTCGCTATCAGGATCCGCTGGTGGATGAAAATACAGTGGTTCTTGCCATCAGCCAATCAGGGGAGACGGCTGATACACTGGCGGCGATGAAAGAGGGGCGCGATCGAGGGGCGACGCTATGGAGTATTGTGAACGCGATCGGCTCGCAAGCCATGCGTATAGCCGATGGAACTATAAGCATGCAGGCCGGGCCGGAGATCGGTGTTGCCTCGACCAAGGCTTTCACAGCGCCTTTGATCGATCTATACATGCTCGCAATCTTGCTTGGAGACATGCGCGGGACGCTTGATAAAACGCGCAGAATGGAGCTCGTGCGAGATTTGCGACGTATCCCTGACCTCGTCGGGCAATGCCTGGATCGCGCGGATGATATTGAGAAGGTGGCTTGGGAACTTAAGGAAGCGGAACATTGTCTCTACCTTGGTCGCGGCATCAATATGCCCATCGCCTACGAAGGGGCATTAAAGATCAAGGAGATATCCTATATCCACGCCGAGGCCTATCCGGCGGGTGAGATGAAGCATGGGCCGATTGCATTGATCGATGAGAATATGCCGGTCATCGCAATTGCGCCAAAAGATCCCTGGTATGAAAAAATGCTCAGTCAGATCGAGCAGACGAAAGCGCGGGGAGGCAACGTCATCGCCGTAGCGACGGATGGAGATGATTTGCTGCAGGAAATTGCGGATCATATACTATGGGTGCCGGAGACTCCCTGGCTGCTAAGTCCAGTGACGACGATCATCCCGCTTCAATTACTGGCATACCACACAGGGGTACTGCGTGGTGCAGATGTGGACCAGCCTCGCAATCTCGCCAAGAGTGTGACCGTAGAGTAATCAAGAGTTCACAGAAAGAGGACGGGGGCTGTCCCAATAGGGCAGCCCCTGTTTACGTGTTGGGTGTCGGTGTGAAGGCGGGAGGGCTTCTCGGGGTTCTATCTAAAGCCACAAGCAGAGCTTGCGCACTCCAGAACGCGGCTTACAGGCCGAGAATCGCTCAACGAATCAGTGGGCCGATTTTGTTGATCCCATTCACAATGACAATTTCGGGGCGCATATGGGTGCGCGCGTACGAAATAGGTAGGGACCCGGCATTGCCGTGCCCCTATAGGTCTTGAAAATGGACAAAGAACGGGCCGACGCACGGGCAGGTCCTAACGATTTTCTTATGTATGGGCGCACCTGTGTGTTGGCCGGTTTCCGAGCGGGATTGGAAACGTCAACCTCTGGGAGTCCCGGCGTCGGCAATGAGTTTTTTCAGTTGTTCCGGGTTGGTGGTGGGGAGCTGGCATGCGAAGCCCTGGCATAGAAAGGCTGTCGGGTTACCGTCGAGAGGTTCACGGTTGGAAAGTAGTGCAGGGGCTTCATCATCGTGCTGCAGCCCTCCTGCGCGCACCATGCGGGGTAAGAAAAGCTGATCGCTCACCTGCATGAGGGCCTGGAACTTTTCGTCGGCGGGGTTTCCCATCAGGGCCAGTTGAAGCTGTGGACCGAGGGCAAAATCTAGCGCGTTTAGCCAGGCCGCGAAGGATGACGGAATACGCTCCGCAGTGGTCACCACATTTCGAAGCGCGACGCTGGCCGCCTCGGCGTAATGTTCGTCGCCATTCAACGCGGCAAGTTTCAAGAGCAGTGAAACGGCCAGGCTATTCCCGCTCGGTATTGGCGTGTCCTGGATAGATTTCGGTCTGGAGATCAACTGCTCATGGTCGTCACGCGTATCGAAAAAACCGCCTATAGGATCGCTGAAGTGAGCCAATATTTCTTCCGCGCATTTAACCGAAGCCCTGAACCAGCGATTGTTGAAATCTACCTGATAGAGCGCGAGCATCCCCTCTCCAAGTGCAGCGTGGTCCTCCAAATATGCAGAATGCTGCGCCTTTCCTTCCCGCCAGCTGCGCATGAGCTTCCCGTCCACGTAAAGTTTCGTCAGGAGGAAATCGGCAAGTTGTTGAGCGGCAGAGAGATACTCAGCACGACCCGAAACGCGTGCCGCTTCGGCAAGCGTTGCCAGGGCAAGACCATTCCAGGAAGTCAGCACCTTATCATCCGTCGCTGGCCTAGCCCGCTTGCTCCGCGCCTCCAATAGTTCTCGGTTGATATTTGAGAGCTGCTCGAGCAGCTCCTGCTCGGGTAAACCGATACGCTCGGCGATGGTTTCCAACTTTTCAGGAAGATTAAGGATATTCATGCCCTCGAAATTTCCATCTTCTGTCACGCCGAAGATATCCAAAGCCATCTCCGCGCGCGCGGGATCTTGAATAGCTTTCCTGATTTCTGCAGGCGTCCAGACATAGAACTTGCCTTCTTCACCTTCCGAATCCGCGTCAAGAGAGGCGTAAAAACCCCCGTTTGTATGGCGCATTTCACGCATCAGGAAACCGAGTATCCCCTCAACGACATGCCAGAAAAACGGATTGCTCGTCTCCTGCCAGGCGTGTAGATACACCTGGGCAAGCAGCGCATTATCATAGAGCATCTTTTCGAAGTGGGGTGTGAGCCAGACTGCATCTACAGAATAGCGATGGAAGCCCCCTCCTACTTGATCGTAGATTCCACCACGGGCCATACGTTCCAGCGTGAGTGTTGCCATCTCGAGGGCCAGTTTATCCTGGTAACGATTGTGCCGTATCAAAAGATTCTCAATTGCGCTTGACTGCGGGAATTTGGGAGCCCCGCCCCAGCCACCGTGCTCCCAATCGAATGAGTGAAACAAATTCTCTGCTGCATGATCGAGAATCTGAAGGTTCAATTCGTCAGCACTTTCAGGGAGATCTGGCTTGATGGAGATGCGGTCTGTCAGGTTCTCGCCTATTGAGACTAGCTGCTCGCGGTTGCTTTGCCACTCCGTATGAATGTGTTCCAACACCTCACGGAAGGAGGGGATGTTATAACGACGTTCCGGCGGGAAGTACGTGCCTCCATAGAATGGCTTGCCCTCGGGAGTCAGGAATACAGACATCGGCCATCCACCCTGGCCGGTCATGGCAACAACCGCGTCCATATAAATTGTGTCCACGTCGGGGCGCTCTTCCCGGTCGACTTTAACGTTAATGAAGTGTTCGTTCATTAGTGCGGCAGTATTGGCATCCTCGAAGGATTCATGCGCCATAACATGACACCAATGACAAGCCGCGTATCCGATGCCGAGGAAGATTGGCTTTCCTTGTTCTTGAGCCGCCTTAAATGCTTCAGATCCCCATGGATACCAGTCCACTGGATTCTCTGCATGTTGAAGGAGATAGGGGGAAGTCTCATCTGTGAGTCGATTGGGCATATTGTAGCCTTTCTATTGTGGCTCAAATACAGGACAGGAGTGTGGATTTATGGTTCATCATCAAGCAAACCATCATCGTTTTTGCTTGCAAGACAGCTTAATTATAAAGTACTTGAGGAACAATTTTGCTGCTCTGGGCTCGAGGTGCCTTCTCGACGGAAACGAAAAACGGGGTTTCCCCCTTACTTACTTCTCGGAAATCTAAATATTTGAACCGTCTCCGCGCTTGGCATTGATGAAGTGGTAGAATGGCGCGCATGAGAACACGAGAACTGCCTATCATAGTCCGCTGGGTCCCATCTATCGTGATGATGGGGGCAATCTTCTTCTTCTCCTCGCTCCCGGCAGATCGGATTCCATCTTTTGGTGAATGGGACTTATGGATTAAAAAGGCTGGGCATGCAAGTGGGTACGCACTGCTCGGATTGGCTTACTACTTTGCGCTCCCGCCACGCCTTTCATCAGGGTTTCGATGGGTTCTGGCTATGATTCTGGCGATCTTATTCGCTTTAAGTGATGAGTTCCACCAATCCTTTATTTTGGGTCGCAACTCGAGTGTAATCGATGTGGGCATCGATGCCATCGGCGCAGCAATTGCCCTCACAGTCGCTGCCCTCTACTCGTCAAACTCGAACTCGAATTCCTCGATTTGATCCACTTGCCAACCATTGGCTCGGATCAGTTTTATATCGCCAAACATTTCCTCTTGCTGCACTTCGACTTGGTCCTGTTTAATTAATTCCAGGACCGCAAGGAGGGATACCACGATCTCTAAACGCGAGCGCGCGTTTTTTATCAACTTGCGGAAAGAGAGTTGGCTTACATCTTTGAGAGAATGGATGATGCTTAAAATCTTATCTCTCACGCTCACACGCGGTGTTGATACATTTTCCTCGAGCGTTGGCATCCTGTGGACGTTCTTCAGCGCTTCGAGCATCGCCTGAAAAAGATCATCAAGTTGGAATTCCTGCATGTCGATCTTCGGATCGATGACGGGGGGAGGGGCGAACCGGATGTAGGCACGCAGTCCCGCTTCCTCACGCTCGGAGAGTAGGATCGCAACCTGCTTGTATTTCTTATAGGCCACAAGCTGCCGCGCCAGCGCATCCCCGGGGTCTTCCTCGCCAGGTTCACGTAAAGGCGGTCTCGGGAGCAATGCTTCGGATTTAATTTGAATTAAGCGCGCGGCCATGACCAAGAAGGATGCAAGGTCCTCTAATTGACGATCCTGAATTTGCTTGATGTAGGTCAGATATTGGTCGGTGACTTCCGCGAGCGAGACTTTCGTGATATCCAACTCCGCGTGTTCGATCAGATTGAGGAGCAGATCAAGCGGACCTTCGTAGACAGGGAGTTGGATTGTGTAAATGGGAGGTGAGGGCATCGATCAGAGTAGGATGATGATTAAGCTTGAAACGGCGACTATGGCTAAGAAAATACCGAGTCCGATCCTGACATAGCGAAAAAGTTGACGATCGGCTTCTTGCTGTATTAATGCGGCTTCACGTTCGGCAGTCTTTCGCTTACGATCGATCTCGATGAAATTCTCCATGCGAACTTCCGAGGAGCGCGCCTCGGCTGCTTTCAACTCGTTGGCTGTATTGCGAGCCTGGTCCAGGCGCCAGGTGCGGGTTGAAGGGTTGTGTCGTGATACAACTCTACTGAAGATGGTGAGGGGTTCTCGGCAGTTCTCACATTTATTAGCCTCGAGCGGATTATGCTTTCCGCAAGCAGAGCAAACGAGCTTGCCATCGATAATGCTCGCTTTGCAATGCTGGCATCGATACACGGATCGTTCGATTTCGACCAGTTTTTCTTCTGAACAAATGGGGCATACGTAGGTTGGCATATGCTCTTGAGCTTTCGATGGAGGACTATATAAATTATAACACCCATCGAATCGAGCATTCTGCTTTTATCTCTTCATAATGTAACTTTTTTTGTGGTTTTGAATCTAATCTAAATTGGGGAATTGGTGGTTATAATTCCCGGTGAGAATACTCATGAGGAGTGCAAGATGATTGAAGAACCGATAAATGTTGCCGATGACAATTTTGAGAAGACTGTTCTGCAGTCTGAGCTCCCTGTAATCGTAGACTTCTGGGCACCGTGGTGTGGTCCGTGCAAGATGGTAGGACCAATCCTAGAGACGATTGCGAAGGACTATGCTGGTAAGCTCATCGTAGCAAAAGTGAACACCGATGAAAACCCGAAATGGGCGATGGAATATGGCGTGCAGGGGATTCCGACGATGTTGCTTATTGCTAACGGGAATGTCGTGCACCAGCAAGTCGGCGCAGTTCCCGAGCCTTTCCTGAAGGACATGGTTGACACTTTCTTGGAGACCGCTGGAGCTGAGTAATTCCAACAACGCGCCATCGTCATCGAAATGCAAATTCGCGTTAAGTAATAACGAGAAACGACCTGAAGAGTGATTAGTTTCTTCAGGTCGTTTTTTACGGTGTTATCCGCAGCGTCTAGTTTCGATCTCTAGATGAAGTTCCCCATATCAAACCCTCTGTTTTGCGAAAAACGCGGCGGACGAATGATCTGATACGCGCCAGGAGTACGAGGCTGGTACGTCGCCAACGTGCGGCGCGAGAGATCTTGGGTTCAGGGGTGACCCATTCGACCGTCAGAGCGCCCCAAGTGAGACCGGCACCGAATCCAACAAGAACTAGATGATCACCATCTTGAATCCTTCCATTTTGCAGGGCTTCGCAAGCGGCAATAGGGATGGATGCTGCTGAAGTATTACCATAACGGCTAAGGTTTATTACGAATTTCTCTAACGGGATTTTCAATCCGCGAGCTGCGGCCTCGATGATGCGCATGTTCGCTTGATGAGGGATAATCCAGGTTACATCATCTAGATCCCATCCGGCTAGCGAGACCGCTTCGCGCGTGGCTGACGTCATCACGCGCGTCGCGAAGCGGAAAACCTCGCGGCCATTCATTTGGATTGTATGCTGTTTCTTATCGACGGTTTCATGAGTGGCGGGAAGCTTGCTTCCCCCGGCGGGGATCGAAAGCAGGCCTTCACCGGATCCATCAGAACGCATAATGCAGGTGAGAACACCGCCAGGTGTATCGCTGGCCTGCAGGACGAAGGCACCCGCGCCATCACCAAAAAGGATGCATGTATCCCTGTCCTCCCAGTTGGTGAAACGGGAGAGCGTTTCGGCTCCTATCACCAGGGCGTTCTCGATTGAACCGCTCCGAATTGCCTGGGCAGCCATGTTAACGGCATAGATGAATCCTGTGCATGCCGCGGAGAGATCGAATGCACCGGCGTTGGTTGCTCCGATTTGATCCTGAACAATGCACGCAGTCGAAGGAAAGATGTACTCAGGTGAAGATGTGGCGACAATGATGAGATCGATATCATTGGCGGTGATGTCGGTCGACTCTAGCGCTTGGAGTGCTGCATCGACCGCAAGCGTTGCAGTGGTTTCCCCTTTCTCAGCGATATGACGTTCGCTGATTCCTGTTCGGGAGAGGATCCAGTCATCATTTGTATCAACCATCTTCGCCAGATCGTCGTTGGTTAGAATTCGGTCTGGCGCTGCCATTCCCCAGCCCGTGACGTGTGCGAACCTATTCATAAAGGATCAAAACCTTTCTATACCTTCCCAAATATTAAACAAGCGTTATGCCCGCCAAACCCGAATGAGTTTGTCATGACGTACGTTAATTCCTGCTGGCGTGCCTCATTGGGAACGTAGTCCAGATCGCATTCCGGATCGGGGGTATGGTGGTTGATGGTGGGTGGGATTACATTATGCTGTAAAGCCTGTATACAGAAAATGGATTCCAATGCTCCCGCCGCGCCGAGTAAATGGCCCGTCATTGACTTCGTAGATGAGACTGCAAGATGATACGCGTGTTCACCGAAGACCGCTTTTATCGCCTGAGTCTCGCCCACATCGTTGAGTTTGGTACTCGTCCCATGGGCGTTGATGTAATCGACCTGTTCAGGTGCTAAGCCAGCATTTGTGAGTGCGTTCTGCATACAAATCCCTGCGCCTATGCCGTTCTCGGCAGGGGCAGTCATATGGTACGCGTCGCTCGTGGCGCCGTATCCTAGTACCTCTGCCAGGATCTTCGCACCACGCGCATGGGCTATTTCGTAGGACTCGAGAACCAGGCAGGCGGCACCCTCCCCCATGACGAATCCATCCCGTTCAAGATCGAATGGTCGACATGCCTCCATTGGGGCATCGTTACGGGTAGAGATTGCATTCATCGAGTTGAAACCGGCGAGAGCGACGGGAACGATCGCCGCCTCAGCCCCGCCGGCGAGGATACCATCGGCGGCGCCTCTTCGGATCATCTCTGCTGCTTCTCCAATTGCATTCGCGCTGGAGGCACATGCGGTCACGATTGTCATGTTCGGACCTCGCAAGCCGTGGGCAATGGCGATATACCCAGGTGCGGAGTCGGGGAGCATCATGGGGATCATGTGGGGGCTCACCCATTTGGGTCCACGATCGAGGTACTTCCAACTTTCGTTGATGAGTGTGCCGACCCCGCCAATGCCGCTTCCAATGACCGTACCGATCCGGTCGCGGTTTCCATCATCAATCGACAATCCAGAATCCTGTATCGCTTGCGCGGCTGCTTCTAAAGCGAATTGCGTAAAACGGTCCGTCCGTCGCGCCAGGCGCTTGCCGATTGATTGGGCCACGTCAAATCCCTTAACCTCGGCTGCGATCCGGGTGCGGAAATCTGTAGTGTCAAAGTGGGTGATGAGCCCAACACCTGATTCGCCGGCTAACACTGCTTCCCAAGTAGTCTGGACATCGTTGCCGAGTGGGCTGATACATCCCAATCCTGTGATTACCACGCGTCTGTATGACACGTTACCCTCCTATCCGGTGTATGATTTACTGCCCCCTCGTGTAAATAACACTATTTGTGTGGATTGGGTACGCTCAAAATAAGTGACCCTATGCTAGAATTTGCTCTGACTTCACATTCTTCCAAAATTTACTAGACACAGTTTTTCGTTTTATTAAGATCTCACAGAAAATGAGTGTCGAGGAAGCCCATGCTCTTAGTGACTGGAGGAACAACTTTTATCGGCCGAGCCGTCTTGAGAAACCTATCGACGTACGGCTATTCAATCCGTACGCTCCTCGAACCTTCTATAGAATCTCCCATGCTGCCACCAGGCGTAAGTGTGGACGTCGCCCTCTCATCACTCGACGACGAACGGGGAGTCCGCGCAGCGATGGTGGATGTCTCTGCCGTGGTCCATCTCGCCGGAACAGGATTAGATCGCTCATTTGACGACCCGGAGATCGTTGATGCCGAAGGGACGAGGGTGCTCGTTGATGCTGCAGAAGAAGCCGGAGTTGAACGCTTTATCTATCAGAGCACTTTAGGAGCAGATCCCGCCTCGGCGTATCCTCAAATTCGGGCTAAGGCGATTGCGGAAAACTATATTCGCAATTCGAGTCTGCACTACACGATCTTGCGTTCAGCGGTTCTTTTTGGCAGCGATGACCGCTTTACAACTTCATTGGCGATGCTTATGGCTGGGTCAGTATTGTTCTTTCCCATTCCTGGTGACGGATCTACAGTCCTGCAGCCTTTATGGGTTGAAGATCTCGCCACTTGTATCGGCTGGAGTTTAGATGAAGAGGAGACAAAGGGTGGTACGTTCGAACTGGGCGGCCCTGAGTACTTTACCTTTCGACAGGTTGTTACGATGGTGATGCGTGCGGCAAGCATCATGCGCATCATCATTCCAACTCGCCCGCCGTATTTACGTGGAGTCGCCTGGTTGATGGAGAGGACTCTGCGTTATTCTCCGACATCGACAAATTTTCTGGATTATCTTGCAGTGAACAGGACGACCGATTTAGACACTTTACCGCGGTTATTCGGGCTTGCACCGACGCGTATGGAGGATCGTCTAGATTACCTCCGGGAGAAGAATTGGGGCTGGGAACTGCTGAGACGGCAATTTTCTGGGAGGTGATGCAAAGAGATGAAAGACGGGATTGAGATACGCTCGATATTCTTATACGAAGAAATGGTGCAAACGGAAGATTTACAGCGGATCGTATGGTCGGGAAGTGAGACCGACATAGTCCCTGCCCATCTTTCAATGGCAATCAGCCATAACGGTGGTATCGTGCTGGGGGCATTCGATCAAGAGAAATTGGTCGGCTATCTGTTGGGATTCCTGGGCACTGATTTGGAGAGTCCGGATCGCATTGCGATGACGCGCTTGAAGCATTGCTCGCACCAGGTGGGGGTGCACCCAGCGTACCGAGGTCGTGGTATCGGTTTCACGCTGAAGCAAGCTCAACGGGAAGAGGTTCTCAAGCAGGGAATTCGCCTGGTTACATGGACATACGATCCGCTGCTCTCGATGAACGCGCATCTGAATATTCGGCGGCTTGGTGCAGTGTGCAGTACATACATCCAGCGCGCGTACGGAGAGATGCGCGACGCATTGAACGTAGGGGTAGAATCCGATAGATTTCAAGTGGATTGGTGGGTGACATCTCCCCGCGTTTCTTCTCGTTTTGAAGATGCGAGAAAGCCACTTGATATGGCTCACTATCTCGATGCTGGCGCGGAGAAAGTGAACCCCTCCATCCTGAAGGATGAGGGTCACCTGTACCCGGGTGAGGCAATCTCAGCTCCCGACGGGATATTCGCATTGGTTGAGATCCCGCCTGATTTTCACGCACTGAAGCAAGCCGACTTAGGTCTCGCAGAGAGCTGGCGGGAGCACTCCCGGGAAATCTTCACATCGGTATTTGCCGAGGGGTATCTTGTTACTGATTTCCTGTTCCTCAAGGGTGAGGAGCAGCCTCGATCATACTATGTGCTCACTTATGGAGAAGGGAAACTAGGGTAATGCGAATCGAACGCATCGAATTACATCACATCCGCATGAGATTGAAGAACCCCTTCATCACATCCTTTGGAGAAGAGCTCGACCGAGAATGTGTGCTCGTTAGAGTTTACTCAAAAGGCCTCGACGGGTGGGGTGAATGTGTCGCCAGCAGGGAACCCGGGTTTTCTTATGAGACTGTGGAGACTTCTTGGCATGTACTGCGGGATTTCTTCATCCCGGCCATCCTCAACCGACCGATCTCACACCCGCGCGATCTAAAACAGCATTTACGGGCTTATAAAGGGCATCCGCTTGCTCGTGCTGGGCTTGAAATGGCATTATGGGACTTACGGGGCAAGCTGGATGGGAAATGCCTTAGAGCGCTCCTTGGAGGAGACAAACATAGCATAACGGTAGGCGTATCCGTTGGGATCCAGGAGAACTCGGAGGCGATGATCGAGAAGGTGGGAGAGTATCTGCATAGCGGATATGGCAGGATTAAGGTCAAGATAAAACCCGGTGCAGACCTGGAGGTTGTAAAAGCCGTCCGGGATCGTTACCCCGATATCAATCTCCAAGTCGATGCGAACGCGGCGTATGCGTTAAGTGATACGCCGCTTTTCAAGGATCTCGACTCGCTGGGGCTATCCATGATCGAACAACCTTTGGCAGAGGACGATCTGATTGATCACGCTGAGTTGCAGGCGCAAATTAAAACTCCCATATGCCTGGACGAGTCGATCCGCAATCATCGCCATGCGGGGCAGGCAATTGCCATCAAAGCCTGCGGGGTGATCAACATCAAATCCGGCCGTGTTGGTGGGCTGACGGAGGCAATCGCAATTCATGATCACTGCGTTAGGGAAGGGGTTCCTGTTTGGTGTGGGGGCATGTTGGAGACGGGAATTGGCCGTGCAGCGAATCTTGCGCTCGCCTCACTTCCTGGATTTAAGCTTCCAAGCGACATCTCGGCAACTGACCGCTATTACGACCCTGATATCGCTGAACCGCGTTTTACGCTCAATGCTGACAGCACGATTAATGTGCCGGATAAGCCCGGGCTGGGCGTGGATGTGAACCATGAGGAACTGGAGCGGGTGACCTTGAAGGTTGAGGTGATGACGTAAAGGATGGTCGCGGAGAATCCAACCATAGAAGGGTGCGCAGCATCCAGGCAGCTACCAGGATCTTACATTTAACGAAGTCAATTCAATACTTGTCATCATCTAATTGAATACCTCAATATCCTTCAATTGATCTATCCGGGGACTGGCTACAATGCTTCTGCACTATGTGGAGTGCGGAAGCTCTGCTTCCGGTCGCAGGCGCAGCCGACGCCTTGGATTTTGTGCGAATAAACGAATAGATCGACCTTTGCCAAGGTGATGAATCGCTTTTTCTGTTCTTCCCCCCTAATGTCTCTCTGACAACGATCGATGTGGTTTTTCGTTTCGAAGGGACGTCTCTAAGGGACATTAACAGCGCAAATCCGTTTGGGTGCCAACATATTATTGGGGAGAGACCTATTAAAAAGTTGCTGGGAACAGGTTCGTGATCCAATCGATCGAAGCTGCACCAGCTAATGCGAAAGCCAGCATCTTAAGCGTCTTCCCGAGCCAGGCCCAGAGAAGGAAAGAACCGATCGGCATTTTGAGCGCTCCGGCTGCAATGCCGGCGAGATCGAAGAAGGGATTCGGGATGAAAGCCAGAATCAGGATAAGCAGGGCGCCATGCTTAGCTGTCCACAACTCAAGCTTTTTATAGAGTTGACTATCATCGACGGTCCCCTGTCCACTGAAGCCGACAAGGTACCCCGTAATTTCACCGATTGCAGCGCCGGTTCCGGCAGCAAGTGCAACCCCCAAGGGGTTGAACACAGCACCAAATGCAAAAGTAAATGCAATGGCGGGTGCAGGGATGATGATCGTGGCGTTCGCCAGCAGCGACAGTAAGAAGATGCTTGGATATCCATACCCGGCTAGCTGTTCAGTCTTATCTCTTATGGAGAAGATGAAGACTGTGATTGCAATTGCGACGACAAACGCTAAGATGCGAACGGCGTGAAGTTTCCACCCCGAAAGCCATCCAGATTGCTTCACTTCTCTTCAATCAGAATAGTCTTGATAGCAACAGCAGGTGCGTGGGATTGGGCTGGATCGCGCACAGGGATTGCCATCAAGACATCCAGGCCTCCCGTCACGCGACCGAAGACGGAGTGTTTACCATCTAGGTGAGGCGTTGCAACATGGGTGATGAAGAATTGAGAGCCGTTCGTGTTAGGTCCCGCGTTAGCCATCGAAAGCACACCGGGCCCGTCATGGCTCAACTCGGGGTGGAATTCGTCTTCAAAGGAATATCCTGGCCCACCGCGTCCAGTCCCGGTCGGGTCGCCGCCTTGAACCATGAAGTTCTCAATAACTCTGTGAAAAATAACACCGTCGTAGAAACCTTCTCGCGCGAGGAATACGAAGTTATTAACCGTGTTCGGCGTCTTATCGACGAAGAGTTGAAGGACGATGTCGCCGTCACCGGTCTGTATTGTCGCTGTATAGGATTTTTGCGGATCGATGCCCATCGCCGGTGGGGATGTGTAAGATTTTTCGGTCATGAGGTCTCCTTTATAAGTAGGGCTAGTTGGAGGTTAAGAGAGCTTCGATTCTGGCGACGACCATGTCCATCGCAACGGTGTTCAACCCGCCCTCGGGGATAATCACATCGGCATGGCGTTTCGAAGGCTCTACGAATTCGAGGTGCATGGGACGGACGGTTGTCTGATATTGAAGAATGACAGATTCAACCGACCGGCCGCGTTCCTCAATGTCTCGCTTCAGCCGTCGGATGAAGCGGATATCGGGCGGCGTGTCGACGAAAATCTTCACATTGAATAGGTCACGAAGTTTCGATTCGGCAAAGATCAGAATCCCTTCCACAAGGATCACCGCTTGGGGATCGATGTGCGTGGTCTCCTCCGTTCGCGAGTGAGTTGTAAAATCGTAGATCGGTATCTCGACTGGCTCACGGCGTTGCAGGGCTTGAATATGTTCAACCAGGAGGCCCGATTCCAGCGAATCGGGGTGGTCGAAGTTGATCACATCACGCTGCGCTCGTGAGAGCTCGTCTAAATTTTTATAGTAGGCGTCATGCGGGAGAAAGGCGATGTGTTCCGTTCCGACGCGATTGAGGATGACGTTAGCGACCGTTGTCTTACCAGATCCAGTTCCACCGGCAATGCCGATCACAATCGGATTATATTTTGGCTTCATAAAACCATTATACGTGAAGCGTCATCTGAATGAAACTCACCCACTCTAGGGCCGTCGAAAAATCCACAATGTTCGTCCGTTCAATAGAGGCGCCCGGTTAAGGTCCTATCCTTATGTGGGTTCGCTCCTTAAGGTTTGAACAAATGTGATGGGGATTCTCCTGTCAAAGGATAGGAATCAAAAGAGCCAGCGAAGGGATTCGAACCCTTGACCTGTCGCTTACGAAGCGACCGCTCTGCCGACTGAGCTACGCTGGCTTGCTGTGGCTAGGAATTGTAAATATTCAGGAATTGCCTGGGTGCTAATGCGGCGAAATTATACCAGCCGCAGCGAAGGCTTGGCAAGATGGTCGGCTTGTTGGATAATGTTTCTATGCGCGTGGCGATGCTTTCATATCACACATGTCCTCATGCAACCCTGGGAGGGAAGGACACAGGAGGCATGAATGTGTATGTCCGCGACCTGACCCGTGAACTGGGTCGAAGAGGGGTCGGCGTGGATGTTTTCACTCGTTCCCAGGATGAGCACGTTCCACATGTTCTCCATGATTTGGGTTATGGCAACCGCATCGTCCACGTCCGTGCAGGCCCGGAAGTTCCCCTGGCTAGAACGGAACTGGTCGAGTATCTCCCCAAATTTGTGGACGAGATCATTCAATTTTCGCAGGCGAAAGGCTTGACCTATGATCTCATCCATTCGCATTATTGGCTCTCTGGACTTGCGGCGCTGGATCTGCGCGATCTCTGGTCAGTCCCCATTATCCAGATGTTTCATACGCTTGCGGTCATGAAAAATCGAGTAGCTCGCAGCGAGCAAGAGGCAGAATCAACGATCCGTGTTGACGCAGAGAAACGGTTGCTGCGTGAAGTCGACCGCGTCGTTGCAGCCACACAAGCCGAGGTTGCCCAAATCCAATGGCTCTACCAAATTGGGACGGAGAATGTGGCAGTTATCCCGCCCGGTGTGGATACAAGTCATTTCTACCCCATTGCGAATGATGAAGCGAAAGAGTTCGCTGGGATCGCTCAGGAGAAGCGGATCATCCTCTATGTTGGTCGGATTGAAACTCTGAAAGGCATCGATACTTTACTGCGGGCGATTGCGCAGCTCATTGAAGATGGTGTTTTCCGGAATACCTCCTTCGGTCTTTTAGTAATCGGTGGGGACGCTAATTTAAGTGCGGAGGATACCAACGCGGAGATGCTCAGGTTAAAGGAAATTTCTGAATCCTTAGGCTTGGGATCGGTCGTTTCTTTCTTGGGGAAGTGTGACCAGGATACCTTGAAATATTATTACTCCGCTGCGGATATCGTCGTCGTTCCATCTCACTATGAGTCATTCGGGCTGGTAGCCTTAGAAGCTATGGCTTGCGGAACACCTGTTGTCGCCTCGGAAACGGGAGGTTTGGTCTTCCTCATTCGGGACGGCGAGACAGGTTTCCATGTCCCCGCCGGGGATGTTGCTTCACTCGCTGACAGACTGGCCCGTCTATTACAAGATGACGTTCTACTCGCACGCCTGGGAAGCCAGGCCGCGGCCTACGCAAAGGGGTACGATTGGGCTCATATCACGGACCAAATTCTGGATCTTTACGGGACGCTGCTGCCTAAGACCGCATAGACTCTTGCCCGCAGCACACGAAGTATCGTGCGTTTCTTTAGATGTGTCGAATCTGATTGATCCTGCAGGAAGGCACACCGAATAATGAATCACGGTTTACAATAGTAGGCTGAATAAAATATATCGAGCAACACTTCGCAATGAGAAACAGGAATAGGAAATTACATGGAAGAGCGGGTGATAAAGAATTATCTCATTGACATGGACGGGGTACTCGTAAGCGGACGGAAGTTGATTCCAGGTGCGAGCGATTTCATTCACGCTCTGCACGCGAGAGAGCTTGGGTACCTTGTCCTAACCAATAACTCTGTCTATACACCACGGGACCTCTCTCACCGTCTTCAGATGCTGGGGTTGGACATCAACGGTGAGCGGATCTTCACATCCGCTATGGCAACTGCCTGGTTTCTCGATTCCCAGCATCCGCGGGGCAAGGCATTTGTCATCGGGGAGAGTGGCCTCACAGACGCAATCTATTCAATTGGATATGTAACCACAGACATCGCACCTGATTATGTCATCCTCGGTGAGACCTTGAGCTACAACATGGTTTCGATCACACGAGCGGTCCAATTGGTAGCAGAGGGTGCCCGGTTCATCGCTACAAATCCCGATCCGGCAGGACCATCAGAGAGCGGGATAGTGCCAGCGACAGGAGCGCTAGCGGCGCTCATCGAGAAAGCGACCGGCGTAAGCCCCATGTTCATCGGAAAGCCTAACCCCTTTATGATGCGGGCGGCTTTGAACTTCCTTGGTGCACATACTGAAAATACGGCGATGATCGGGGATCGGATGGAAACGGATATCATCGCTGGTGTTGAAAGCGGTCTGGAAACGATCCTGGTACTTACCGGCATCGCTTCCCGGGATGACCTGCATCGATATCCTTACAAGCCATCGCGCGTGGTAAATTCCTTAAGTGAAATTGAGATATGAGGCTCTGCTGGTGAGGGACGCGCTTATTATCAAGTTGTGGAGGGTTTGAATATGTTGCCATATATCGTCATCATACTGGCGGTGATTTACTTCGTTGTGAAAGGTACAGGATTTCTGGACGAATTTGCCAAATCTCGTCGTACGCAGGGTGATCCTGAAGAGAAGGTGGGGTGGCGTCTGTTAGAACGAATGCGCAATGACTCTGATATGAATCGCCGCCTGGAAGTTTTCAAGGATTTTCTTGGCGACAACAATGAAGATGAAGAAGAGTGAGTGGTCCACTTGCTCCTATCTTCGAATGAGCTTGATCAATTTCCTCTGTAATCTCAGTTGAAAGTGTAACGGTGTAGTGGTCGTGCCAGATTCGATTGGTGGTCTGGCAGCGCTAGGAACATCCATCCTTTGGGCTGCCACATCCACGTTTTTTACATTCGCCAGTAGGGAGTTGGGTTCGGTAGCTGTAAACCGAGTCCGGTTGTTGCTGGCAACGATTTTCCTCGCCATCACGCATTTGGCCATCAACGGGACTCTGTTTCCAATAGATGCAAAACCGGAGGCGTGGTTTTGGTTTGTACTATCGGGTGTGATTGGGTTAGTCCTTGGTGACGCTTTCCTTTTCCAGGCGTTTGTGTGGATTGGCCCCCGGCTATCGATGCTCCTCATGAGTCTAGCCCCCGTCATCAGTATGATCTTTTCGTGGTTATTCCTTGCCGAACAGCTAACATTATTGCAGGTACTGGGGATAGGGATAACGGTTTTGGGGGTCTCAACGGTTGTCCTTGATCGGGGGAAACCCAGCGAGAAGGAGGGGCAGAATCGACACTATCTCAAAGGGCTGCTTTTCGGCCTCGGCGGTGCGGTAGGTCAAGCGTTAGGGCTGGTCACTTCAAAAGTTGGGCTTAACGCAGGATTATCCCCACTGTCCGGTAACTTGATCAGGATGTTCAGCGCAGCAGTGATCATGTGGTTTTTTGCTCTTGTAATGAATCAAGCCAAAGTGACCTTGGACAGTGTATGGCACTCGAGACGAGCGCGCAGCTTCCTCTTCTTGGGCGCCCTGGCTGGACCATTTCTTGGTGTCTGGCTTTCGCTGGTTGCCATTCAACACACATCCGTGGGCATCGCCAGCACACTGATGAGCCTGCCACCAATTATTCTTATCCCTGTAGGGATGATTATATTTAAAGAGCGCATTGGATGGCAAGCGGTAGTTGGAACGGTATTAGCGGTCGGCGGCGTGGCAATGTTGTTTTTGGTTTAAACAATGGGAGTGAAATTAGGGAGGGTGCGATCTATTCTGTCGCGGTTGATTCGAGACCAGGTTCACAAGCGCTCAATGTGCCGTCAGCGTTGATGTAGGGGCGAACGTTGCGCATGATCTCGATTTCACCTTCTACCATGACGCAAGTGCCGGATTTGAATTCGGGGTATGTTCGGGTGTGATCGATGATCTCGAAAGTGCCCATTTCCTCGCTAAAGATCGCAACATAGGGGATTGCGCCCGACTGGAACCACCGTTTGATTACGCCATATACGCACAGGATTTCACCCTCGGAATTAAGCGAAAGCTCATCCCATCTCATGCACGCTATCTCCGGTAAGGGAGTCGTCGTAGGTTCCGGGGAGGGACTCCCCTCGGGCGGCTTTGTAGCTCTGACATAGGCATCCGTTGGCTCAATGGATGGGACACTGGTCGCGATTGGAGTTCCCTCACGCGGAGTCAAGAGTGAAGATAAATCAAAGCGTTTAAAAACGACGATCACAATTGCCGCGACCGCGAGGATACCAGCAAGCATGAGAGCCCAACGGATGATAATAGACCTCGAAAAAGGTCCTTGCTCTTGGTCATCCTCAGAGATTTCTTTGTCAGCACTGGGGAGGAGATCCGCTAATGGATCGAAATCTCTATCTGAGTCGAGGCGGCGATCATGGAGAACTGCCAACCCCTCCTCGCTTTCCGCAGGCATGCGGGGCATTTTTACAATTTTCTGAGGGGATTTCGTAAAAGTTGCCTCGCCAACATCTTCACCCTCGAGATCAACCTCTTCTACGCTTTCTGGTTCCTTCTCCATGCTCGGTTTCAAACGCGCCAGGAGGCTTTCGGAGTGCTCGCTCTCTCCAATGTCAACGCTGAACGGTTGCTCAGTTGTAAGTTCCCTGCCGCATAATGGGCAGCGCTCTATGCCGCGTTCGACCCATTCCGCGCAGAACGGGCATTTGCACAAACTCGTAAGCCAGAGAGGGGGGTCGATGTCGCGCCGGCAGAAGCGGCAGAAGACCGCCTCATCTTGAATCTCTTTGTTGCAATGTGGGCAACTGCGCATGGATATTGTCCCAAAAAGTTCTTACGGCAATTGTAATCTTTCAAACGAATAGTGCAATGTCTCCTAGGTGCTATTACCCCCTCCAGCCAAGTCGCGAGGTTAGCAAGGGAGCGCATCCTGCATTCGTTCTCCATCAAAAAAAGAGGGAATGGGAATTTGAAGGTTGACGCCCGCTTAAATCGTATGCACAAAAGGTTTCAAGGCTTCTACACCTTGAAGAGAATGGGCTGTTCACAATAGGATTGGTAAGGTGCATTTTGCTGCCATCAACGCTGGGGATACAATTCCTTTTGGCGTGAATGACCCTTGTCAATGGGTCGTGATCTCCGACCATTGAAACTATGGGAAAGGACACTCTTATGAGGCCCTGGTTTCTTGTAAGATATCTGTGTGTTCATAAGAAGAGCAACCGCTCGAAGCTGATAATTGCCAGATAACAAGAAGACATGGGGAACTACGGGGTTAAGATGTTTATGAAACGCTCGACGAGGGAATTTCTCAAGGCATGGCAAGGAGTCAAGGGAGCGACGTTGTTCGACCGTCTGCATGGTTATGTGTATGCGCGGTGGCCCTACCTTTACATTCGCATCGGACTCGAGGAGCATCCTATCGGCCGAGCGTTCAATTCCATGAGTTCTATTCTGTCTAAACTGATTCCAGATAGGGATCCGGTTTCTTGGCAGTGGAGCTTCGCAGATACGTATCATGGGAAGGTAGTCACGACCGACTCCGCTCGCCAGCTCGTCCAGGTCCAGGAAGATATCAATTTGCCGGATCTCGAGCATGTGATCCCCTATCCGAAGGCGCGCGATATTATCATGACCAACCCCGATCATATCGTCATCTTGGAATGTCCTTGTCGATCTGCTTGCTCCGAGCCATGTTTACCGTTAGATGTTTGCATGATCGTCGGCGAACCGTTCGCATCATTGATTCTCGACCATCACCCGGATCGCTCACGCTGGATTACAAGCGAGGAAGCTGAAGGCATACTCGAAGCAGAGCACGCCCGTGGGCATGTTCATCACGCATTTTTTAAAGATGCGATGCTGGGACGGTTCTACGCGATCTGCAATTGCTGCTCATGTTGTTGTGGCGCGATGCGATCGATGCGCAATGGAACCCCTATGCTCACCTCCTCGGGCTTCGTCAGCGAGGTGGAGATCGACCTGTGTGTCGCTTGCGGATTATGCACCGAGCACTGTCCTTTCGGTGCGATGAGTATGGGCGATGTGCAAGTTGAAATTGACCGGGGCGTGTGTATGGGCTGTGGAGTATGTGTGAGCAAATGTCCGGAAGGGGCGCTGAGTCTTAAAGAGGATCCAGAAAAAGGTGTGCCTTTGGTGCTCAGTGAGCTCCTGAAAGCAGGAGCGGAAGTATGATCCCAGGGGGATTGAAAAAATATCGAAAAAGGTTGTCCGCAGCAGGTCACATAAGGGCTGAGCGAGGCTATAATATGCCCGGCGGCGCATTGTTATGGAATATTGTTTGACAATTATTGAGACTGATTAGATAAGACAGGAGAGCTTCATGGCGATAAGCCATCTGGCGAAGACGATCCAAGAATCCCCAACTTTAAGGTTGAGTGAGCAAGCAAGGATCCTGCGAGCCCAAGATGAACCTGTTATTCACCTCGGGATTGGGGAACCGGAGAACAAAACCCCGATTAGCGCCCTACTCAGCGCCGCAGCTCGTTTGAGTGCCGGAGATATTAAATATACACCGACGGATGGGACGCCTTCCTTGAAGAAGGCGATTATCCAGTATACAGAGAAAAACTATAACAGGCTCGCTGCACTAGAGAACATAATCGTTTCGACAGGAGCCAAGCAGTCTATCTACAACATCCTTTTTACGGTCGTCAACCCACGGGAAGAGGTTATCCTCCTGGCGCCGCACTGGGTAAGTTACCCGGAAATGATTAAAATGGTCTCGGGCGTGCCAGTCGTGGTTGCCCCCGAGGATGGAACCTTCCACCCAAGCCTGCGTGATATCGAGCAGGCGGCCAGTTCCAAAACGCGAGCGATTATCTTGAACAGCCCCAACAATCCTTCGGGAGTTCTCTACTCGGAGGATTTCATCGCCGAGATTGTTGAGTACTGTGAGAGGAAGGGGATCTATCTCATCTGTGACGATATTTACCAAAAACTTACTTTCGATGGCAAGATATCTGTTCCGGCTTATAACTACACCACGGAGGATATCGAATCCAGCCATCTGATTGTCGTCAATGGAGTATCCAAGATGTATGGGATGACCGGTTTTCGCATTGGCTGGGTCGTTGGCCCGCGAAAACTTGTCAAGGTAATGACGAACATACAGGCGCAAATGACGTCAAATCCGTCGGTTATTTCTCAAGCAGCTGCGGAAGGAGCGCTTATGGGTGATCAAAGCGTTGTGGAGAGCCTCCGTTTGACGATGCAGAACAACCGCGATGTGATGTTGAACGAGTTACTCGGTCTCAACGGGGTACACGTCAC
Organism: Anaerolineales bacterium; assembly: GCA_034430795.1. Taxonomy (GTDB): domain Bacteria; phylum Chloroflexota; class Anaerolineae; order Anaerolineales; family E44-bin32; genus E44-bin32. The sequence goes on from DAOUDJ010000222.1 coordinate 67,861, forward strand.
AAAGCCCGATGGAACTTTCTACTGCTTACCTGATTTCCGATCCTTCCGCATGACATCGACAGAGCTTGCAAAGTTCCTGCTCGAAAAAGCGCTAGTTGTCACGGTTCCGGGATCTGAATTTGGGATGGATGGCTACCTGCGCCTGAGTTATGCGGGTTCGGTTAAGGACATTAAGGACGGGATGGAACGCCTGAAATGGGCGCTAGACCCCGAATCTTCCGATGAAATCTACATTGGCAATCGCAAACTTACCAGGGATTGGATATGACGAACAACCCGCTGAATATCAAAACACCCGCTCAAGCAGTGGCCAATGCGCTAAAGTGTGACTACGGCTTGGAAAATCATGGGTTTACGGACCTCAATATTATCTATTGGAATCTAGCCACCGAGTCGCTTTACGAGGAGATCACGTTCCGGCGTGAAGGTCACATCACTCACCAGGGCGCGATTGCAGTGTCCTCGGGAAAACACACCGCCAGAGCGGCGAACGATAAGTTCATCGTCCGTGAGCCAACGACTGAGGAGGATATCTGGTGGGGGGAATATAATTGCCCTTATGATATGCAAAAGTTCGATGAGCTCTACAACCGGATGTTAGGGTATGTACAAGGGCGTGATATTTTTGTCCAGGACTGTTTTGTCGGCGCAGATCCCGAATACCGGATACCCATTCGAATCATCACGGAATATGCCTGGCATAGTCTTTTCGCTCGGAATATGTTTCTTCTTCCACAAAGCGCCGAGGAATATCGGCAGCACATCCCATCCTTCACCCTCGTTGCAATTCCGTCGTTTAAAGCTATCGGATCTATTGATGGGACCAATTCGGAAACCTTTATCGGTCTAAATTTCGAGAAAAACCTCGCCATCATCGGGTCTTCGGCTTACGGTGGAGAAATTAAGAAGTCGATCTTCACCGTATTAAATTACCTGCTTCCACTCCAGGGCGTTATGTCGATGCATTGTTCTGCGAATGTGGGTCAGGAGGGGGACACCGCTCTATTTTTCGGCCTCTCTGGAACAGGGAAGACAACTCTCTCTGCTGACCCAACCCGCAGGCTCATCGGCGACGATGAACACGGATGGAGCGATAAGGGAATCTTCAACTTTGAAGGCGGCTCTTATGCTAAGGTGATCCGCCTTTCCTCAAGCGCAGAACCGGAGATTTATGCAGCCACACAAAGATTTGGCACGATACTTGAGAATGTTGTGTTCGATCCGGTAACGCGAGAAATCGATCTCGACGATAATGAGCATACCGAGAATACTCGCGCCTCCTATCCCCTGGCATATTTCGAGAACTCCGTTCCGGAGAAAATGGCCGGACACCCGAAAAATATCGTACTCCTGACATTTGATGCGTCTGGTGTAATGCCGCCGATTGCCAAGCTCTCACCCAGCCAGGCTCTGTATCAGTTCGTATCAGGGTACACAGCGAAAGTAGGGGGTACTGAGGTCGGGGTGGGCGATGAACCGGAAATAACATTCAGTACTTGTTTCGGCGCACCTTTCATGGTTCATCATCCCTCTCGCTACGCTGATTTGCTGAAGGGGAAGATCGAGCGATATGGTGTCACCACCTGGCTGCTTAATACGGGTTGGGTTGGAGGTCCCTACGGCGTTGGAGAGAGGATCAGCATTAGCTACACTCGAGCTCTGTTAAACGCGGCGCTCTCCGGTGCGCTGCTTGATGTGGAGTACAAGAAGGATCCAATATTCGGTTTTGAGGTTCCGGTCTCTTGCGAGGGAGTCCCTGCAGATGTTCTCGATCCATCTTCCTCTTGGCCGAGCAAAGAGGAATATCTAGAGAAGTACCGTCTATTGGCGTCTCGCTTCATTGACAACTTCAAAAAATTCGCCCCGGATTTTCCCCCAGAAGTTCGAGAATCAGGTCCAGTGATCTGATACAATAGCCCGCCTTATCTGAGAGTGCGCTAATTCCCACGAAACCCTAGTTAAACGGACGGGAAGGGGAAAAGCGCGTAAAGATTTGGAAGCGATCTTGCACCTGGAATCAAATGGTTGTATGTTCGTTGTTCTGGACAGGATGAAATGGCATGACAAAGGGATCTTCAAAGATTGCGAATTGGGCTATAGGTCTTCTAGCAGCAGCTTTTGTTATCACATTGGTGATTGCAGGGCTTGTATCTTTTTCGGTCGTGCGTGATCTGTCGGCTTCTTACACGGGTGTGGGCTTGAACCCGTTCCAGAATAGGTCTGGAGATGAGGGGGACGGACCTGCACCTCCAGACGTGACGCCGACTGCGGTGAGGCTCGATGCGACGCCTCAGCCATGGGATGGGAAATCCCGGGTGACCGTCTTGGTGATGGGTCTGGATTACCGAGATTGGGTCGCGTCTGATGCCAGCCCCAGAAGCGATACAATGATGTTGATCACTGTCGACCCGATCACGCTGCAGGCAGGGATGCTGTCGATCCCCCGCGACCTATGGGTTGAGATCCCTGGTTTTACCTATAATCGCATTAACACTGCCTATATGTTTGGTGAGGCGTACAACCTCCCAGGCGGCGGCCCTGCTTTGGCGCTGAAGACCGTTGAAAACCTCCTGGGTGTTCCGATCACATACTATGCGGTTATCGATTTCCACACGTTTGAACGCCTGATCGATGAGATTGGCGGCATCGATGTCTTGGTGAAGGAGCGGGTTAAGATTGCGCCAATAGGCGGGATCTCGTCGTGGTTGGAGGCGAAACCCTATCATTTGGATGGTGCGGAGGCTCTTGCTTATGCAAGGGTGCGAAAAAATGCCGGCGGGGACTTCGGTCGTGCAGAGCGTCAGCAGCAGGTCATTCTTGCTGCCATGGATCGAGTTGTAGGGTTTGATATTCTTCCGGGCTTGGTTGCACGTTCGCCGGCTCTCTATCAAGAACTCGCATCGGGTATCCGCACGAATCTCAATCTCGAGCAAATTATCTCCCTGGTTTGGCTAGCATTGAAGGTCCCTAAGGAGAATATTCAATCAGGTTCCATTAGTCCCCCGAGTATGGTCGGTTTCTATACACGACCGGATGGCGCTCAAGTGCTGCGTTTTGTACCGGATCAAATCCGGATCTTGCGTGACAAAATCTTCGTCGAGACGAGCGCGTTTAGCCCAACACTCATTGAGCTGCCAGAGGGCGGCTACGCACCGTAACGGTAGGTAGTATGACTCTCACCGACCCGAACGATCTGACTCAAGAGCATCCCGTAGACGGGAAGCAGATGTCTATTAGTGACACACAACCGGTGAAAACGGTATCAGCGGCTCGGAAGCGTCCGATATCTCGACTGTGGTTTCTCGGGATCCCGGCTTCGATTTTCGCTGTGCTCGCGATCGCCACCGTGGCCGGATATCGGAGCGGTTTGTCTGCCCGCGAAATAACACAGGCCGAGACCCTGGCTTCAGCTGCCCAACAGCAGATGGACCAGGGCATTGACGATCTGCTTGCAGGGAATTACGAACTCGCTATTCAGCGCTTCGAGTATGTCCTGGGTATTGATCCCTATTTCCCTGGTGCAGCGGAGTTCCTCGGTCAAGCGCTCACCGCGCTAAACATGCCCACGCCAACAGCAAGTCCAATCGCGTCGTTGACGCCGACACCAACCCCGGACTTCAGTTCCTATGAGGGGATGTTTGTGAGCGCACAGGATGCTTTCGGTCGCGGAGATTGGACGACAACCTTAAATATCCTCATCCGGCTGCGTGGCGAAGATCCTGATTATCTCTTGGAAGAGGTGAATCGCTTGATGGCTTCCTCGCTGCGCAATCGCGGTATGGATCATCTCTTTGCAACAAGGCTGGAGCAGGGGATCTTCGATCTCACACTGGCAGAGCGATTTGGCCCCCTCGATTCGCAAGCAGCGAGTTGGAGGCAGTCCGCGGTTTTCTTCATTTTCGCCAACAGTTACTTCGGTTTAGATTGGAGCCTGGCCAGTGACTACTTCGGCCAGGTCTGTCAGGCGAACATCTGGGGGGGATGCACGAAGTATGGCTTATCTGCGAAAGAGTATGCTTCCGAACTGGCTGAGGAGGACTATTGCCTATCCTCTTACTACTTCGAACAAGCCTTTGGGTACGTAAACCCGGGTGGGGCGGAGCCAACCGCAACGCAGGTCGCAATTCTTTGTGCAACGGCGACAGCCCCGACGCCGACGTTGACAGCTACACCGACACTTGGAACTGTCACGGCTACGGCGACGTTCGATTTCACGCCAACCCCCTCGCATACGCCAACGGAAATTCTGACGTCAACGGAAACTCCTACACCAATGGAAACTCCTACACCAATGGATACTCCTACACCAACGGAAACTCCAGAATCCTAAGCTATTTTCTTGCTGTGAGCTGATTGATGGTTATCCCCGGGGTTGTGTTTCACCCCGCAGAAATCAAGCTGAATACGCCTTTTTGAGTCCCCAGCGCTGAAAATAAATCAGACAAGTCATACACGGCACATTCGCATAGACATACAATTATGCTGTGTGGACATGGGGTGTGAGGTAGGTGTAATGCCGGGAGGTTGGGATTCTTGCTAACCTTTGTGCAGGGCCGCGAGGCATAGAACCTCCACAGGTCATCTCGTGGATGGAGGAAGGGGAAAGAGAGGTAGCATGTTAGACTGGGAAAACTCACAAAGGGGACAGGGCTTATTAGAATACGGTTTGGTTATTATTCTAGTCGGTGTGCTCGTCATCGTCGTAATTGCAGTATTGGGTCCATCAACAGGGAACCTTTTCAGCGATGCTGTGACCGTATTCTGAGATGTAGCCCACGAGAACGACGACGCGCCGCAGAATTGACCGCAATTAACCCAGGGTAAATAAATTAAGAGCCTGCCAATTCGGCAGGCTCCATTTTCTTAAAGGATGGATCAGCTTTATTATTTCCCTGATCCGTGCTTTCCGTTCGTACTCAGTATTGTTTCCAGGATCACAAGGTTCAGAGGTTTCGGCAGGAAACCAGTCGCTCCGGCATCCTTTGCTTGCTCCTCAAGATAGCGATCTTGCGCCGCCGTTAGTAGAAAGATGGGCACATGCTCGCCGTTAGGAATGGCGCGCATTTCCTCGAGCGTTCGTAGACCATCCATCCCGGGCATCATGAAATCGAGCAGCACATAATCAGGCTGTACAGAGCGCAGCATTTCAACCGCATCTTCGCCTCGATATAGTTCAAGCGACTCATGCCCGAGCATGTTGACCGCCATAGAGATCATTTTTGCGGTATTAATTTGGTCGTCGACGATCATTACTTTAGCCAACTTTGGTGCTCCTTACTTGGTCCGCGGGTTTCCAATATAAAACCCGTGGGGGGTTGCGCAAAGCCAGAGTCCCACGGGATGGTGTGGTTCTAATTCGGTTCCACGATAGCATCGTGGTCGAATTTCGGTAACTGGCTGTCATAGCTCAGATGAGCCTTAGACCCTGTAGCTTTGCGTCATCACCTTTCGGTGATTTTGCCATTGTCGTTTCTGGCTACAGTATAAGGGATTTTACTTTATTTAAGCCTTACAGGTGGCTTTCGGGTTAGGCGGCGTTATTATGTGTTAAACGGCGCTCGATGACCACATCCTACGTCCCAACCTCGAACCGCAACTGCGTTGCGAGCCTACGGGACGGGTTGAGGTAGTTAGGCAGTCGGTCAATATTGACCTCGGGCGCTTCTATCTAATTCTCAACGCCTCCAGCGGTGATGGATTTGCTGCGCTCGATCGATTGCAGAGCCAAATACCGCTCACCAAACTTGTTGATATTCTCCATCTCCGTATCGTACTGATCGAAGTGTCTTTCCTCATCATCGACCAGGTCTTCAAAGACTCGCTTCGAAGCAGAATCTGCGTTTGCGCTGCATTCGTTGGCCCACAGGTTGTAATCCCTGACGCTGCCCTGCTCCATCTTGCTCCCTAGTTCAAGCATGGACTTAACTTCGAGGATCTTCTGCACTTCGCTCGATGTGACCATTTCTACTTCGCCCTTCAAGAAGAGTATCCTCTCGGCTAAGCGCTCGACATGCCCCATCTCCTCGATGGCGGTACGCATAAACAAACTGGCCAACAAGTCATACCCAAGATCGTCGCAGTGGAAATGGAAATACATGTATTGGTGAACGGCGTACAGTTCCTCCGCGACGGCTTTATTTAGCAGTTCTATACTTTTTTCGTGCATTTTCTCTCTCCTTTTTCTTGTTGAAATCGGCCCCGTTCTTTCCCGTTAAATAGCTTGTCAGGCTCCTGGCAGCATTGCCATCCCCTCGGCGTCGGGGAGCGACGAAGGTTCTCGCCCAA
>DAOUDJ010000223.1:0-50561 GCA_034430795.1 Anaerolineales bacterium
TCTGTGGTTCAACGGAAAACGTGCAAGTACACCACATCAGGGCTCTGAAAGATCTGACCAAATTCAAAGGGCAGAATAAACCGGAGTGGGTAGAGGTCATGGCGGCTCGCAGACGCAAGACACTTGTGGTCTGCCGAAGCTGCCACTGGTCCATCCACAATGGGACGTTTCAACCTACCTCATAAATGGCTTGGGATCCCGATTATGCGGGTAGCACAAGACTCGTGATAGATACATTAGCTCACTGGCGAGCCGGGTGCGGTGAAAGTCGCACGCCCGGTTCAGGGAGGGGGCGTCGGAAAAGGGTCTATCCATAGACACCTCGCCTGCGCTCTACTCCACAAAGCGGTCATCATTCCCGGCTTCCACGATGGTTTGCTGCCGCTGGAAGGATCGGATCTTCAAGAGGAACAGAATCTGGCTTTCGTAGGACTCACACGCGCCAAGGACCAGCTCGTCCTGACGATGTCACGTGCCATGCCCATGAGCCCACTTCTCGCCGGCGTCCCCTTGACCCCCGTGCGCTGGCCGTAGGCCTCGGCAGGATCAGATCCACTATCTGGTGATGACCAATCCACTACGCGTATAACTAACGATCATGTCACGCGAAAACACTTGACTCGAGCCTATGACATTGGAGAGTATTAGCTATGGAGAGGTGTAGAAATGCAGCGTATACAACGGCTCAACCTGTTCTATGGCATTGGCTGATGACCGTGGTATGTGAGTTGAGCTTTTGTCGAACTGGAAGTACCAATGGATGATAGAAAGCCTGATCTGCTGCAGGTCGTGGAACGAGCTGGAATCGTGGTCGCTCCGCGCGGCGACCGACCGAACGTCATGGTCCGCTGCCCGTTTCATCACGATACAGGCCGGCCGAATATGAGCGTCAGCCTCAATAGCGGGCTCTTTCATTGCTTCCGCTGCAACCGTGGCGGGGATGTCTATGATTTCGAAGGGCTGCTCGTTTTCGGCGACGCGTGGAATAATCGAGACCCCGAGATGTTCAAGGAGGTGCTGCGGCGACTGCAGGTCCTGGATATCCCCCTTGTCGATGTGAAACCGCAGACACCACCCAGGGAATTGACCCGCGGGATCGCTCAGGTGCTCGCTCTGGCCAGCCGTGTCTATCATTTGAGCTTGATGGGCGATGCGGGGGGAAGTGCCAGGGAGTATCTCCGCTCTCGCGGGATTGACCCTTCTGCAATGCGCAGGTTCCGCATCGGCTATGTCACCCGAGGCGGCCTCATCGGTGCTCTGGCAGGATACCCTCCGCAGTTGAGAGACGCGGCGGAGGTGGCCGGGCTCTTTGTGAGGAACGATCGAGACAAACCCCGCGAATGGCTGATCGGTCGGATTGTCTTCCCCGACGTTTCGAGAAATGGAACCGTCCGTCACATGATCGGCAGGTCCACGCGCAAGAGCGCCTCCCTCAAATATCTCAGCCTGGGTGGTATCCCCAAGGTCATTTGGGGCCTGGGCAACATCAACAGGCGTAAGCCCGTCATCCTGACGGAGAGCATCATTGACACTGTGAACTTGCGACAGATGGGATTTCAAGGGGTGGCGGTCAATGGCACCGGGATTGCCGGCTACTTACTGCCTGTACTTCGGAGCATCCGGTTTCTCCTGATCTTGCCGCAAAATGATCCCGCGGGACGGGATGCCGTCTGGCGATGGAAGGAGAAGCTGCCAAACGCGAAAATCATCGACCATCCCTTCCTGGAAGGCGAGAAGGATCTCAACGATCAGGTCGTTATGTACGGCCTGCCGAAGACCGCTGCGCTGCTTCGATGTTCTTTTGAGAAAGCTGCTGTGGTGAAGGGAATAAACGTTTGATCTAGATCTGTACGAACAGAATTCAAGTTCCCGTTGGCGGCTGCGTTGCTCAGGAAGACGCGGCCGCTTGGTGTATATCAACAGGAGAGCAGAAGCTATGGACATGTACCGTGAGGTGTATGAGCGATTGGATGCGCTCCCCAAGGAAAAACGCATATCGCTCTTGATGGAAATCCTCCCCCCGCAGGAGTTGTTCGCTCGAACAGATGGATTTCGCTGTCTCATACGGGCTTTTGGACTGCGGATTTTCGAGACCTCGGCCATGTTGACGGAAGCCGGGATACCGGAAAATGACCCTAGAGCCGAAGTGTTTCGGACTCTTCGCGGGGGTCTGATCGATAAAAAGATCCCGAATGCGCTTCGAGCAGTGGCTGCTCGGGAGGAGACTGTGTGCAAGCGCGTGGGCGCAATACAAGTGTGGGATGGTGGAAGGCGCGCTTGGTGGGTTCCGCTTGCAGCGACCTCCAAGTTCGAGACAGCAATCGGCGGACTCGTCCAGACGTTCGCTCACACGCGCGATAGGCTGCTCCTTGCCGACTATCATCGGCTGAGGAGTGATGCTGAAGAGCGATGGTTTCGGGCATCGGAAGCGGCGTATGACAACATGCGCAGCCTGGGTAGAGTTCAGGGCTTGTTGTGGGGGCAATTCCTTCAGCGGAGTATGCAGGCGTTCAGGGCGAGATTTCCAACGGAGACGGACGTTCGGGACAAGATACGCATGGAGCTTGTCCCCATCGATCGGTCGCTGCCGGAGGCCGTTGAAAACATCCTTCAGGATGTCCGGGAAGCAGAACGAATCCGGCACGAGATTGAAGCCGAGCGCGATCGTGAGCAGCTGCGTCTGGTGGAGATCGAACGAAAGATCAGAGACGAGCAGTTAGGCCAGCTCCAGCACGAGCGCAGAGCGCGGGATCGTATCCTGCGGGAAGCGATCCACCCTCAAATCGAGCAGGCTCAGCAGGTGGTTGCGCAGGTGCAGGCCTCGCTTCTGCGGGTGGCGCGCGAAATCACAACTACGATCTCCAGGGGCGGTGATATTTCTGCGGCGACACGACGATCCTGGAGTCAGCGCCTGAAAGCCCTGACAGCGCTTGCACCAGGGAACGTGCCGCTCGAGCGCGCCCTGGAAGATCTATCAAGGCTATCGAGAAAGGGCGAAGCTCCAAGTACCCGGCACCTCGAGATCACAAGCCGGAGCGTCCAACGCGCACTCGTGGAGCTTGAAAGGCGGGCATCGCTTGAACTCAATGCCGATCAGATCTGGCAGCTCATGCGTGAAGGGAAGGGGGAGGAGTCGCTCCAGCGCATCGCCTCCCTGCGTAAGCGGCTTAAGGGCAATCTCAGTGAGGTGGAGGCGCTGTGGGAGATGGTGGTTGAGATCGGAGCCAGGAACGAGGTCATCATCGAAGAATGCTTGGTACCGGCATGTTGATGGCGATGGAAATTCCTGAAAACCAACTTAGCAAAGCAGCAAATCAACACGCAAACCCTTGGCCGATGGTACGGCTCTTCATCCCGATGGGCTCCCCACTCGCAGAAGGGCGGCTTCCAGTGCTGAAACTGGAGGTCGATGGTGGATGGTTTGTGAACCTCGATCCGATCTCGCTGGCGGCGCTGCTCACGAGCGTGGGCAGGTTGTGCGCGGTGCAGCAGGCTTCCAGGGAGATGCCATGGTTGACCCGCTCCGACCAGCTATCTTCGGATGAGGATGAAATCTCGACAGGGGATGCACAATGAGAAAGGTATCGATTACGGCCTCGGGGTATACCTGGACCTGCCCGGAATGTACCAGTGAGAACTACACCGGCGCAGCGCCTCAACAGGTCGTCTGTGATCGCTGTCAAGCTCTGTTCGATGTGGCGGACCGGCTGCATCGGATGGTCGAGCCAAAGAAGGAGCAGATAGGCATGTTCGAAGTGGGCGGGGATGACATGCTGGAGGCAGGCGAGATCGACGAGATTCCGTTCTAAACAAACAGAGAGTCCGCTGCACCGACAAAGCAACCCACGGATCTTAGGAACATAGTGGAGGTTGATTTGTGCGGGGTGTGAGCAAAGCAAAGGGGAAATAGTAAATAATCTCGAAGTAGCTGGATATTCGGTATTCCGCTGAGCGTCCAAATACATGGCGGCAGAAAGGCATAAACCTCTCTGCCGCTTTTCCGTTCCATCTAACAAGTGAGCTGGTTTTGCCGATCCAGCCACGAAATGAAAGGAGGATGTGTGATGAGTGAGGACCATGTAATCGGATTGCTGGAGGATCACCTGAGCTCCAATGAATGGATGATACTCTCGGTGGGTGATCTGAATTCTCGAGCGTATCAGGATCGTTTCCGAATCGGCCAAACGCTCCATAACAATCAATACGCTGTTGTCGAACTCGCAGAGTTTGGCTATTTCCCGGGAGGGACAATATTCGCCGTCAAGCCCAGACCGAGGCGGAAGGGCCGAGGGGTTGCAGCTCTTTCCTTCATCGAAATTCATGATGGCGAACTGGCAAAACGCGAATTTGTAGAAGTCGTGGATCGAGTGAACTGGAATCGGGTGATCGGGATCATCAAGGGTCGAATAAGATGGGAGAAAAGAATTGCAGAGCACTGTGCGATGGAGTTGGATATGGTACAGAGTATGGACTTTGAAGTCCTGCTTCATGAATCGGTAAAGAGTGCATTTCATCGCACTGGATCTGCCTGATGGATTCCGCGGAAATTCTGAGAAGGGGTTGCGGGTCTCTATTAGGTTTGCCAGACGAGAAAAGTTTACTGGGTGATAAGGAATTTGTCTGAGAGGAGGGAAGAGTAACGAACGCATAACGTTGTGTGATGACTGGAGCATCTAGAATAACCGTACGACCCGGTTCTAGTTTGAATGTCGTCACTAATCCGACGCGGAGGCGATGAATGCGATTTTGGCTGACCGCTCTCCTGATAGGGGGAGCTGCTCTTGGGTTGGTTCTAGCTGTAGAGAATATCGATATCGCGAGCGCTGCCCCTTCCTTTGATTACTCGGACGTGCACTGGCTGATCAACACTCCGTGCCTTGGATGGCAGCTTATCGAATCTGAGAGAGCACCTGCGCACGTGGTATGCAGCGGCGTCTTCCCCGGTGATCAGGCTGCGATCGACATCCCCACACCCTACATCAATCATCGCGTGCCGGAACTGGCGTTCGTTGATGTCCCGCTTGTGATCCAGGTGGGTTGGACGCCAGGCACTTTCGGTTGGTCCGATAGCAGCCCCAGGACCATCGAATGGTCCGACAACCGGATCGAAGGGTATCGTATCGAGCTGGGACTGTCCCCCGATCCGACGACGACGACCGTTACCTGGAGCTCGGCAAGCGACGGGAATCTGTCCGCTTTCTCCCTCGATGCAAGGATGAAACTGTACAGTGAAAGCCAGTACGCCCAGGCGTGCGCTTCGTCTTCGCTGGGTAAACTGCCGGAGAGCCTAGGAGGGGTGAAGTTATGCCCCGCCTCCGCGGCGGAGGCGCTTCTGCCTGGTGGACTCCTCACCGGTCCGTCGGGAGAGCATCTCGACCGATACTCCTGGGACATCGCTGGTGTATTCCGGGGAGGCTGGTTCGGCGGACTCTCCCAGTGGGCGTCGGTGACTGGATCGGGCAGCGTGGATGGGCATCCAGCGTATCGGACGCAGTTCATGGCCGGTTGGGCGCTCTACGCCCGGGTGCAGTGGGATTACCACTGGAAGCGCTTCGAAGAAACGGTCCAATACTGTGGATGGGAGTATTACGGCGAGCCCGGCTGGTACTGGGACTGGTCGCAGTGGCCTCCCACCTGCATCGATGTAGTGGAGACCTACTGGCAGAAGTTCTGTCCGCCGAACAATCCCGAATCGGGATGCCCCCTCATCACCTACGGGATCACTTCAGACTGGTGGCGCTACATCGAGAGCCTGGAGTCGCGCACGATCTATGTCCCCGACCAGGGCTTCCAACCCCACCTTGATTTTGTGGTCCTGCAGTCGCAATCGCTTCTCACCGGTCCATAGCTGTATAGTCAACCCATTCACTAGCTATTCATAGGTCTCTAAATTCCCGGAGGCCTTGTTGTTTGTGTGGGGAAACACTTCACAGAAATGGAGTCTGGAACAAGGCGAGATTGCGGAGCGTCCTGGAGGTGAATAACAGGTGACTAACGGCTGGCTCACTATGAACTAACACATCTCGACAGCCTTAGAGGCTAAAGTGGATAAACGGATAACTCTGGAGGTAAATTGAAATGAATGTGATAGAGGTTTTCTTGGGCGCAGGAGCCTTCCTGCTGCTCCTTTTCTTCTTGTTGTATTCTGTGCGTGTCCTCACGTATGCTCGCAGTGACCGATTTGTTATCGATGAGCGGCTGCGCAGATATACAAAAGCTCCGGATGTATAGTTGAAAGTATGTTGCCTCTATGCGATATGGGATCGGGCTTCCCTTCACCCCAATAAGCCCCAATCGGATCGCTTTCACAGCAGAATCTATGTGATCTGAAGCCTAAATCAGTATGCTTGGATAGATTTCCCCCTCTTGATGTGCAGTCTAGTCTGGAATACTGAGATTGGATGCCTCCGATAATCTTTTCCACAACTGATCCCATATCTCCTCCTCACAGATCAATACACAAACCCATAAGTTAGAAGGGCTGGTAAGACGCCCCTCACCTGATGGATGGCGTAGCCGGGATGAAGGCCGCTGCCAGCGGAAGCGCGCGTGTCCGTGGTGGCGGTCTTCAATAGTTCCCTCGAATGTTTTATTGGAAGAAGAGAAAGGATATGACGCTTCAACGTTCGTTCTTAGACGAAGTGCGCGGTTCAACCGCGAAGACAAACAGATGGAATCCGACCCATCAAGATGGAGGTCCACTCCTCCAATCCATTCCGTTGCGTGAGAGGCCGGTTTATCGAGTGAATTACCAGGTGAAGGACTGCAACGTGCTTGAGCTTCTGGCAGCTCTTGTGGGTGGTAAGGACCAAATGGAAGTCGCTGCTGCACTCCTTAGTCGATTTGAATCGCTCCAGAGTCTTTCTCGGGCAAGCATTCACGAGTTGACCTCGGTATATGGGATCGGGCTTGCCCGGGCAGCCTGTGTCAAGGCAGCCATGGAATTGGGGCAGCGCAAGATGATCCCTCAGGAGGAGCATGCCCCAACGATCCAGACTCCCGAGGACGCCGCAGCGCTGCTGATCCCTCTCATGCAGGATCTCGAGCAGGAGTATCTGTACGTTCTGATTTTGGATACGAGAAACCGGATCATTGGAGAACCGCTTGAGATCTACCATGGATCGCTCAATACTTCTCTGGTGAGGGTAGCCGAGCTCTTCCGCCCAGCGATCCAGGCCAACGCCGCCGCGATCCTGGCTGCTCATAACCACCCTTCTGGAGACCCGTCGCCGAGCCCGGAGGATGTCGCCATTACGAGAGCGATTGTCCAGGCCGGGAAGCTCCTTGATGTGGTCTGCATCGATCACATCATCATCGGTCGAGGTCGGTTCGTATCTCTCAAGAGTCGAGGTATCGGGTTCAACTGATTTTAGAGCTACTACTGTCACGTTGAAATCTTGGAGAGGACAACTGCTTCGATTTGATCTAGATCACAACTTCATAGATTTCAACATTCAAAGCTAAGTTAAGAGAACGAGAAGGAGCCCAGCGCACTATCGGGCTCCTTCTCCGCCTTTTTGGAAAGGAGGTTGTCATGGTAAGTAAAGTGGAGTGCGTTAAGCTAGATAAAGGACCTTTTGTAACAGATCTTCAGGAAGGGATGGAGTTCATCGGCTACTTCATAAGCCGCAATCCACGCCTCGATCCATTCCGGGATCCCAGCCGTGGTAAGTACCTTCGCATGCAATTAGTCGACAGAACAGGGTACATCGAAGCTCGGAAGTGGGATGAATGTGAGGGAATTTTCGACGAGATTAATGGCGGAGGTCCAGTTAAGGTGGACGGAGTGGTGGAGAGCTTTCGGGAGGATATGCAGGTAAATATCCGGCGTATGCGTGCGGCAAGAGATGAAGAGATTGAAATCGAAGATATGATGCGTACAACGGAGCGAGACGTCAATGAGATGTGGGAGGCTGTTTTGGAGGCTATCAATAACATCCAGGATCCTCACCTGTCATCACTCGTTGGCCACTTCTTTGGGGATTCGGAATGGATTGCACGCTTCAAGGAAGCGCCTTCGGCTCGCCGAGTTCATCATGCTTACTTTGGGGGGTTCCTTGAGCATACTTACGAACTACTCCTGCTCGCTCGTCCCTTGATGACGCTTTATCCTGAGATCGACCGAGACTTGCTGATCGTTGGCATCCTGCTCCACGACTTAGGGAAAATGGAGGAACTTTCCTGGGGATTTGACACGGATTACACAGATGCGGGGCGCTTACTGGGACACATCGTTCTTGGTGAGAGGGCTATCAGCCAGGCGATTAACAAGATCGAAGGTTTCCCAAAGAAGCGTACACTTGAAGTTCTGCACCTCGTGATCTCTCACCATGGAAGGATTGAGTGGGGGTCACCACGGCGGCCGAAGACAATTGAAGCCGTTGCACTTCACTACCTCGATAATCTGGACGCGCAGGTGAATCGCTTCAAGTTGCTCATAGAAGTAGCTAGAGCGAGCGGCGAGTCATGGACCGGCTACGACCGAATGCTTCGTCGTTCCCTCTACTCGGGAAATGGATCAGGTTGATAGGGAAAGATGGCGTTTCGGCAGAGATAGGGTTGTGATAATTAATATTTTGTGGGGCGGAATTTCCTTAAGACCGGTGCCGGTGTAGTTTTTCATTACTCCGGCTAGTCAATCATGCCTCGATATTTGTGCTGAAACAGGATGGGAGTGAGGGATAATAATTTTCATCACCCCATCCTATCCTATCAATCTGAACTTAGTATCCTAGTGATACGGTGAAGAACGTCATATCTCCAGAATCCCCGAATTGTTCAATGTGAACTTTGTTGCCTCGTATCTCTTGAAGAAATTGGGCAGATCCTTTTTCATTTAACCAGGAATCCTTTTGCATGACT
Organism: Anaerolineales bacterium; assembly: GCA_034430795.1. Classification (GTDB taxonomy): domain Bacteria; phylum Chloroflexota; class Anaerolineae; order Anaerolineales; family E44-bin32; genus E44-bin32. The sequence continues at coordinate 8,863 of DAOUDJ010000223.1, forward strand.
GTGACCTGGGAGAGTTTTCTTGTTGAATGGAGAAATGCATCTTAATGAGTCGGCACATGGCAGAATGTTGCCACCTATAGCTAGTTAAAAGGTGGTGCGAATAAACTTGATCTGTTGTTTAGTCTTGCACGAATCATAACTACACGCTGCTACTTGACGATGTCTGGTTTCTCATTAAAATGCTAAGTGGAATAGGATTGTTCTCTCCGAGAGCGATCCTTTCTAACCCCGAGCGTGCCCCCCTCACGTTCGGGGCTTCTTTTTATTTGGTTACGATTATACTCATTATCGGAACCACTTTCTTGGAACCCTGTTGGGGACATTAAAGGACAATTGGATTGGATACGAGAATTGATGATGCTGGAATCTCGCCCTTTAAAAGATCCATTACCGTTGGAGGATAGCGTCGTTCGATTTCCTCATATATATTAAAGAAGTAGCTTCTTAAGTTGGGGGATCCCATGATCCAGGCTCTCTCATTAACCGATGATATATGATCTGAGCCTCTGGGAGGGCATCAAATGACACCAAGAAAGTCAGCAGATCAAATAAGGATAAACGCATTGAAAGTTAATCAATGGCTTAAAGAATGGGATCTGGTTGAGTATGATTCTAAATCTCATCGACGCCAACCGGACCCATTCTTCTATATCTTCTCTATACCAGCATCACATTTAAAAGCACTTTCGGGAATATATCGGAGAGAAGTCAAAGAAGTCGTGCCAAGATCTGAGGATCTGGGCATCCAGCGCCGGCACGATGAAAAACGATCTGAAGTAATACGTGAATTCTCCCAATACGGGTATCCATGGTCAGAGCTTAGTGATAGCGAACGAGCTTCTGGTATGCATGACGATTTACGTAAGCCGGGATGGCTTCCAACTTCAATCGTCGTAAACATTTTAAAACCGGAAGACACGAGAAGCGGTCATAGGGTTGTGCCTGGTGATTTGGTTAATGTTGAAAATTCAAGGAATGAGCCTCCACTGATTGTTCTTCCCGAAGATTTCTCGGGGGCTGATTGGAGGCCCTCGGCTCTTCATCCAATTGAGGTAATTGATGGGCAACACCGGCTTTGGGCATTCGAAGATTATCCGTTAGGGGATGAATTCTATCTTCCAGTTGTTGCATTTCATGGGCTTGATATTAGTTGGCAAGCTTATTTGTTCTGGATAATAAACATCAGGCCTAAACGTATAAATGCTAGCTTAGCCTACGATCTATATCCTTTGCTGCGGACAGAGTCTTGGCTGCAACATTACAAAGGTCACCCCATTTATCGTGAGACCAGAGCACAGGAACTCACCGAAGCTTTATGGTCTTACCCTGATAGTGCTTGGTATAAGCGGATCAATATGCTCGGTGAACCCGGCCTCAGGAGAAAGATGGTTAGTCAGGCAGCGTGGATTAGATCGCTGATGGCTACCTTTATAAAGTCCTTTAAGGGACCGGGCGTTTCTATAGGAGGCCTTTTTGGGGCACCCGTAAGGGAGGACGAGCCTGTTATTCCTTGGAGCCGAGCGCAGCAAGCGAGCTTCCTTATTCTTGTTTGGCAAGAAATTCGTGATGCGGTTAGGAAACAAAATCAGAAATGGGCAAGTTCGCTCAGAGAAAATAACTCACACCCACAAGAAGGTGAAATAGAAGATCCCGCCTTCTCAGGGCGGCACACTTTGCTGAACACGGATCAAGGAGTTAGAGGAATCCTATATATCGCCAATGACCTGTGTTATGTGAGAGCCTCTGAGCTGCGGCTAACTGAATGGGCTACCGATGACCTTGTAACTGCGCCAAGCCAAGAAAAGATAGCAGGCAATATCCAGAAGCTCAAGAAAGAGCCGGTTCATAAATTTGTTCGCCAAATCGCAAATGGATTGGCAAAATATGATTGGAGGTCATCTTCCGCCCCGGGTCTTTCAGAAGATGAAAAGACTGCGAAGCTAGCATTTAGGGGAAGCGGCGGGTATAAGGAGCTTCGTCGCCAGCTCTTAATTGCATTGACAAAGGAATCTCAACCTGTCGGTTCAACGGCGGAAAAGGTTCTTCTACTCCTGGATTTTGATTAGCCATGCCCCCTCAACAGCTATCGAATGCACAGGAGACACAACTTGGTCAAGCCTCAAGAGCAGGGGTGATGACCGCGCTCTCAAGGCTGCATAGATACTTTCAATATCAGCGTTGGATCGGCGACAACAATATCTATCTAAGGTTCCCCGTTCAGACATTGCGGCAACAGAATGGAAGTGGCCAGCGCTTTAATTCAAAGCATCTTGGGGAATATATCGCTGCTTCTTCTCCATTACATTGCTCCGACGGTTGGGGGTTCCTTGGGAGGGCCATCCACTGTCACGCCTTAGGTGATTTCCATCAAGCACGACACCTTGCCTATTATGCTGAACTGAGAGCAGCAATGTCGTTGTTGGCAAGTGAAGGCGTCGGAGTGTTCAACAACCCACATGTTGTCACTGATCACACAGGCAGCTGCATTGCCTTTAATGGCTATCCAACACATATCTTCGCGTGGCTCTCGCTCAAGCACTGGGCAACAAGTGTCGCTGCAACTGATTTGTTGAAGAGCATTATTCGACCGGGCGGGATCCAACTAAATGATTGGTTAAATGCCTTTGGTGTCCAACCTCAAACAGGAGTTATTGCTGCAAGCTGGCTCACTAGTTGGGGACTAGATTTAGAGTTGTTTAGTGAAGACCAGAACGCGCGGAACGAGTCAAGCTATCGTCCCGGCAATCTGAGGATTCCCTCAAGGTTAGATGTTTTTTCAACTTCCGGCTTTATGATTGACATATGGCACAACTGTCAGCCCGATACTCGCGCTAGTTTCGGTGTCATAGATCGCCATCTTCTTCGACTGGGGCTTGAGGATTCATACTATGCGGTCTTTGGTACGCGTCCGCATCAAGATCCCTCGGATTATCAACAGCGAGTTGCGGCAATGATTCGCCAGCTTCCTCTGAGCAGTTCTTCCGGTCCTCTTTGGCTCGATTTCCTTCTTCGCAGAAGTGAAGCTAACGATCCGCAATTAATCATGGTCGCTAAGGGAAGAGACGATATTAGCAGCTCGGATCATCATATGCAGGTAATGTCCAGAGCGGCGCTACTACTGCGGGTTGCCACAGGCGCATGCAATGCCCTGTTAGAGGAAGTGGGATTTAGTGGTGTTGATTTGAGCTTCTGGTTGAATAATCTTGGAGAACGCAGGGGTTTTTGGAGATCAGGAAATGAACCGCGAAACATCACGGATCTCTGGGCAGATGTTGATCAAGCGATCGAGAATCTTTTGCAATGGGAAGAGAACTGTGACCGATCCGGCCTGCCATCTACTCCGTTTGATTGGTTAAGGGATTGTGCAAGCGAGATTTCTGATCTTGGGAGATGCGAGCGAATTGCTCTATGGAGTATAGCTCTATGAAGTTCATGGGATCTAAACGAGTGATGCTCAAAAATCGATTAGGAGATTTGATAGGTCGTAGAGCAGTAAGTGCGAAAAGATTCGTTGATCTTTTTTGTGGAGCCTCGTCTGTTTCTTGGTTTGCTGCTTCGAATACACGATGCTCGGTTCTCGCATCTGACCTACAAGCTTTTGCTGTGGTAATGGCTAATGCAGTTATAGCAAGAGAGGCCCCATTAGATTATTTGCGTCTTTCTGATACCTGGCTTAATCGGGTAGAGATTTCAAGGGAATCGTCTGACTATTTGGATGCCTCTAAATCTTTACTGGATGATAAGCGCCATGATTTAATATCGCTAGTTTCCATTTCCAGAGATCTCTGCAAGGAAGAATCCCTTGTTGGCCCAGTGTGGAATGCATATGGAGGGTACTACTTTAGTCCTTACCAAGCACTGACATTTGATTATATGCTTGCAAATCTACCGAGGGATGAGCCGTCCAGATCTGTATGTCTGGCTTCAATAATCTCTTCTGCAAGCAATTGCGCTGCCTCGCCCGGCCATACAGCTCAACCTTTTAGACCTACCGACAGCGCTGGTCCATTTCTTCGAAAAGCCTGGTCTCGCGATCCATTATTCTATTGTGTTAGAGCTCTCAAATCCATTTGTCCTCAGTACGCAAATGCCACAGGAAAAGCGGTCGTTGGCAACGCACTCGATATTGCGAGTACATTGAGTAGCGACGATCTGGTTTTTTTGGATCCTCCTTACTCAAATGTTCAATATAGTCGTTTTTATCATGTGCTCGAGACTATTGTAGTTGGTCAATGTGGAAATGTTGAAGGGGCAGGTCGGTATCCACCTATTTCCGAAAGACCTCAGTCTGACTTTAGTAAAAAGAGTAAGTCCAGGTACGCACTTGAGCATTTATTGAATTCATTGTCAGAAGTTGGTGCGACCGTCATCCTTACTTTCCCTGCGGGTGAAAGCAGTAATGGGCTCTCTGGTGAAGTCGTTACCGATTTGGCGAAGAAGAGCTATAAGAAGGTCCGGAGGGAGGTCGTTTCAGGCAAATTTAGCACTTTGGGAGGCAATAATGGCCTGAGAGCCTCCCGTCAGACGATCAATGAATTGCTGCTTCTCCTGCAACCTTAATTCCATTTTCGTTACTAGAGGGAAATTAGCAATTCTTATAGATCATATTCCATAGCACTGCTCTCATTGGAGAGATCCCCGAAGAGCATATCTTACTCTATTGCATAAACCAAGAAGTCGCGTGAGAATCCTACCCGGTAATAGCAAACTGCCCCGTGGAGGAGGCGGCTCTTTCTGGCGATTGAGACCCAAGCTAATCGTTCTGACTATTCCTGTAATCAGAAGCTCCTTTTTCCTCTGATTGTCCCAATAGGATATAGAATACCTATTATGAGAATGGCACTTCTCCAGTGGCATTTTCTTTTTCGCGAGGATTGAAACTGGGCGTCAAGGTCTCAACCACAAGCTCTTAATTTCCTTGAAAATACCTGTGGTCAATATTCTAACTTGGCAGACTTTGCCATGTAATCCCACAAATTCATTATTGAACGGCTATAGTATGCTATAAATCGTAACTATGTCGAGAGAATTCGTCAGGTGGGACGAGGGCGTGTAGAATAGGTCCTACAATAAAAACCGATTCCCGTGTGATGGGAAGTATCAGCCCATAATTTAAAGGGTTCAGTCTCTTCTACATTTTTAGGAAGATAAATGGCTTTTCGCTTCTTGGGAAATAAGGCAAAACTAATACCTGAAATCCTTTCTGAAATAGAACTTGTGGCTCCAAACGGGAGGCGGTCAACTGTTGTTGACTTGTTCTGTGGGACTGGAGGAGTTAGTCTTTCTCTACGGAAAGCTGGTTACAAGGTTATCGCAAATGATATCCTATTATCGTGTGTCACACACGCGCGCGCTCAACTTCTCACTAGGGACGAACCACAATTCTCAAATTTACTAAATAACGACAAGGCCTTAAGTAGTGTGCAATCCGCGTTTTTATTTGATTCCCCTTATCACCGCGTTCTCACTTATCTCAATATGATGGATGGAATGGAGGGCTTTTTCTTCAACGAGTACTCACCATCTGGATCGCCCATAAATGGAGCCCCACCAAGAAAGTATTTCACTCCTCCCAACGCAATGAAAATCGATGCAATTCGATCCATCATAAACAATTGGATTGATAATAATATTATCTCAGAGATGGAGGCATTTGTACTTCTGCATAACCTCATGCTGGCAACCAATCGAGTTGCTAATACTGCAGGAACATATGGATATTTTCTTGCCGATTGGACTGAATCAGCGAAGACAGAGATTACTCTGAGACCTTCAGTTTTTATAGATTCTCCTACTGATCATCGAGTCATTCAAGGCAATGCCGCAAGCGTAGCCTCCAAACTAGCAGCTGATGTATTTTATTTAGATCCACCTTACACAAAACGTCAATATGCTGCTTACTATCATATTCTTGAAACCATTGCATATCGAGATGAGCCTGATCTAGTTGGGAAAAGCGGACTGAGACCCTGGGAGGACAGATCATCGGATTTTTGCTACAAAAACCGTGCTCTCGCAGCTTTAACAGAAGTCCTTAATAATCTTGATACCAACTTCGCAATCATCAGCTACAGTACAGATGGGCACATAACACATGAAGAAATGATGGATCTTTTACACAAATATGGCCAAGTTAATCAAAGGGAAATTAGTACCTCAAGATATAAAAGTAAGCAGGGAGTTAGTGATAATCCTCTACGTGAAAAACTCTACAGGGTGAATATCTTATGACTAATCAAACAGCCGGATTGCCAGTTGAATTGATATTGTATCGAAGACTCACCTTTACAGATTGGAACGCCATCCACGGCGAATTAGCAAGGGATTCTGGTGGTGGGGAGCGCCACATCGCCCTTGATAAGATAATTACTAATTCTGCAACAAGCAGATTTCTCGGTTCATTAACATCGCCGACAGAAATGGATGTTAAATCAATTGGAAGTGCGGCAGAAGCCCAGTTAACGTTCAAGGATTGGGGGGGGCGGCGAAACCAATGGACCGTTGCTGATCAAGCTAATAATAGGCACCCATCAATCTCAACTCAAAATGGTTTTCCTCCCCACGATGACAATAATCTTTGGGCAGGTCAATCTTCTTCTACGAATTCTGCTGATTGGTTAAATAGAATTGTTGTTTATTGGGTTAGGTGTCCAGATAATGGAATCTATATGGGATATGTAATTAGTGACAGCATTCCTGACGGTTGGCCTACGGAGCTTTCCCAAATGTTTGAGGGAGTAAGAACTGGCATAATAGATTTCCGATCTGCAGTTTCTCTATCTTTGTTAGGTGACCGAGTATTGACGAGTATATCAAAAAATCACAACATCCTTCTATATGGTCCTTCGGGGACCGGCAAGACGTATGCTATGCATGAATTGTATGATGTGTTAGATGGGACCGCAGAGCTACAAGGAATCAATCTTCAGCCAATTGATATTGATAATCCATTCGTTGTTAATCAAATTGATTTAGCTATCCCTCGACCAATTTATATAGATTGGATCACGTTCCATCAAAGCATGAGTTATGAAGAATTTGTAATAGGTTTGCGCCCAATCCCTGAGAATGTTGGGCTACGACTAAAACCTAGAGCTGGAAGGTTTATTGAAGCAGTCAGGGCAGTTGGAGAAGAAGGAGGATCTGCTATCCTCTTTATCGATGAACTCAATAGAGGAAACTCCGCACAAATTTTGGGCGAGCTGATTACATTCTTAGAGGTAGATAAGAGAGATATTCCATTTAAATTATTGGGGGTAGATATTAATGAAGATGGATCTCAGACCGAGGGAATTCTGTTTAGCATTGGCGAAGGTACTCTTGATTACCCTGTACATGTTCCAGAAAATATTTATATTGTCGCCAGCATGAACTCTCTTGATCGTTCAGTCGCTCCGCTTGATCAAGCGCTTGCGCGCCGGTTCTTTAAGATCACTTGTGGACCAGATATGAATTTACTTGCAGATAAGTTGGGAATAAACCCCGGAGAAGATGTAGCTCCAAATTCAATAACCTCAGGCTTGATTGCATATCGTCTACTTGAAAGAATTAATAAATACGTTAGACATTCATGGGGTCCTGACTTTGAATTTGGACATGGGTACCTCTCATCAGTGTGGATCGAATCAGATGAGATTCTACGCTTAAGAGAATTGACAGTAGTATGGGATACTCGACTCCTTCCTCAAATAGAAGAACTGTATCGAACACGCAGCGAGGAACTTATCATAATACTGCGCGCGGACGAAGAGAACCCACCGGACCAATTTCCATATTCGATTGAAGATCCTCCCGCGGATTTCATTGAAGCAGAGAGAATAGTTTACCCTCTTCGTCGATTGTCATCCTTGCCAGATGAGGACCAAAGATCTACATTAATATTCCTCGCGGGAATTGAACTCTAATATGCAACCTCGCATATCAATTGAATTAATTGAGAACGACAAAGAAGGTAAATCGATTTCTTTGAAATCGGAAATCGCTGCGAAAAGGTTCCATGATCAGCTCGCACACTTCTCAATCATCTGGAAGAGGAAACTTGGGCGAAGAGAAGATCCTCTTGATATTTATAGTTTTGGAGATGTCGTCAGTATTAGTGCCAGAGGTGTGACGGGTATCTTTTCAATCGGTAATCACGATGTCACGATAATCCCTAAATACCTTTCTACCGATCCCAACCGAAGAATGCAATGGGGAGCAGCTCTAATCGGGATGCTCACTACCATTGATCCGAGACATTTCCTAATTTTAGGTGAAGTTGGGACTTCGCGTGCCCCGATCCGCGGTTTTATCGATTTGATCGCCTATGCGTTCGTGAAAAACCTCACTCGAGCCTTTGACGAAGGCATTCCGAAGGCTTATGTCAGAACTCAAAAATGTGAACCTGTATTAAGGGGCAGGATTATTCCGGACAAAATCTATCCTCAAGTATTAGTTACTCCCCACGAGATACCATGTGAATACAGTACATACCATCCAAATTCTGTTGTCGCTAGGTTATTAAAGTGGGCAACAAATGAGCTCCGGATCCTAACTGGGACTGCTTCAATAATTAGTCAGCTTGATTTCATGCTATCTCGAATGAGCAGTATTAGTACACAACTGCCATCCTTGCTGATGCTTGATCGGATTTCTTTAGGACCACAATATCGTCACATAGAACCAGCATTTATGATTGCTAAGTGGCTTGCAAAAGCTAAAGGGGGGCAATATGGGAGTGGAGCGTCGATATTACCTGGAATCCTTCTAAACTCAGATCGAGTTTTTGAGGATTTTGTGCTTGCGTGTTTAAGACGTGTGTGCAGATTAAACCGTTGGCGATTTAAACGGAGTGTCCTATCAATGGCTTTGCCAATTGGTGCCGGGGGAAGAATTCGCACAGAGCCGGATGGTCAAATTTTCATCGATGACAGAATATCACTTGTTCTTGATGCAAAATATAAGAAATGGGGGACAAATGTGCGCGCAGTGAATGCTTATCAAGTTATGGCCGGTGCCAGAGTGATGGGATGTGAACGAGGAGTATTAATTTATCCAACCCCATCAAATTCCACTCAAAGACCTGCCACATGGTTGGTTCAAGGGGATGGAAACCCGACGCTGCTATCGGCCGTGTTCATCGATCCAATTTGTATGGGGCAGGAGGTGGGATTGTCGGTGATTACTGAGAAGCTTAGCGATGACTTGGATGAGATTCTTAGAACTACTATATAGCGTTACAATTCTATCGAACTCTTTGTCACCAATGTAGTCCACATATCCATTATTTCATTTTTCAATTTAAACTCTCCATACTTCTTTACATCTTCTTTTTTAAGTATCGGGAAACTCTCAATTACATGGTTTACTTCTGATTCACATAAACCATAAAGTTTGAAGAAGAGCGCATCAAGCTCAACTTTAATCTTTCGTCTGCGCACATCCTCCCATTTATAGGGTTCTCCAAAATAACCAATGTCTTTTGCCCAACTTCTCAAGTCCGTACTCGTGTAAGTCAATTCCAACACTCGCTTGGAGATCCAATGATCAATCCTTGTCTTCCCTATATAGTACCTAGTAAATAATCGTGGAGGAATAAATGGAGTTTGGCGAACGATATACCAATTTAGCGAAATATTCCCAATATGCTGCCTTAGGGCATAATCATATACGAGTGAGTTAAGGTTGGCTAAGAATATTGCGCTGTCACTTGGTTTACCATTCAAAAATAAATTCGGGACTTTATTGCCTGGAGCGCTCAGTGGAAGAATGGTTGCGATCATTGTGCGCCGATTAGTTGCACTGCCTATGTCCATAAAACCTAGCATCCAATGATGATTCCAGGATCTCAGACGCTCTTTGACCAAATCGTATTCGACTACATACCTGGGCAACACCATATGATCTGAGGATTGATGTTCAATTTGGCTCGTCGGCATACTAGCCGCAGGTCGGCGAAATTTTCCTACGCGCTCGATGCAAGTTGCTGATCGGTGGTCATAGGTATCGATCATTCGCCCCTCATAAACACGTAAATACTGCTGCCCAGACGATTCAATGATTCCGTCTGGGCGAAATGTTGAACCCCTAGCAAATTCTGACAATCGGATGAATTTATCAGAGTCATTCGTCATATCAAATACTCGTCTGTATATTACATTCCAAGCATCGTTTCTATTATCTTGGTTACTAGAATCCTCTTGCAGTACCGGTACAGTGCGATGTATCTTGTGTAGAATAGCTAGGTCGAATCTTGTCCGAACAACGGGAAGTGTTCGAGTATTCGGGTTTATCAAATTAATGGTCATATCCGCGATCTCAAACCTTCTCTCGTCATCCTCTAAATCAGATTCCGAATGAAGAAAGAAACTGTATTCCGGATTGGTCTCTAACTTAGAGTTTGACAGTATGCAGATCGAGAAACGATACCGGCCATCAATATCTTTAAATATCTTTTTTCGATTTTCAAAGTCGAGAAAAACTGCTAAATGATTTCCTTTTCGTATCGCATTGAAAAAACCACTCGTTGTTTTATCAGTTGAAAGACCAGAAGGAATAAGTAGCCCAATACTACCCCTGGGGTTACATATTTGGATTGAGCGTTCTACAAAGAGTTGATATAAATTCAGATCGCCAGATCCGGTGTACTCATATATACAAGATTTGCGAATTGCTTCAGCGTATTTCCGACGTTCATCTTTTTCTCTCTGAAATTCTTTGGAATACCCACCGATTAGTTTTTTTCTATCAGCCTTTGATGCTGCAGTAGCTATAGTGGGATTAATTACTTCAAAGTACTCACGTGAGAGAAGTTTTATTCGTTCCCAAGGTGGATTCCCTACAACGATGTCAAACCCATGCTTCTCATCAATGGCCGGGAATGATTTCCGCCAATCGAATGTGTTGAAATCATCGGGAGCTGAGCCTCGTGATGGTTTTGATGTCCATGTGCCATGAAAGGGCTTGCCCAGAAGGGAATCGCCCTGTGTAATATGCTCCGAAAGGTCGGCATTTTGATTGGTTAGTCGTTGAGCCTCATACCAAAGGACTGTAGTCGTAATAGCAACTGCTAACTGGTCTCGATCAACTCCAAATAACTGAGTCCGAATAATCTTTAGGGCGTATTTTTCTCTGATGGGTCTCTTAACTAATGAGCACCTGAGTTCAAGCAACATATTAAGTGCCTCAACAAGAAATGTACCCATCCCACATGCAGGATCAATCAGCCTAATATTGTCTAGTAGTCTCCTAATATTGCCCCTCGAGTCGAGGCTGATCTCATTTGTCGTTCCGCTAAGCAATCTGGATAAATCTGATTCTGAGATACCATTAACCAACAAATACGTTCGGAGGGCAAAATCGAGAGTTCTACGTGCTAGCCATCGTGGTGTGAGATAAAGTCCCTGCTGTCTCCGATAAACCGTACTTTCATTATTGAGAGCTTCTGGTGCAAACTCAGTCGCCGATGGCCAAATCAATTCGATTGATTCGTAAAAGGTCATGTTCTCAATTGAATTAATTAAATCTGAAATTTGAAGATGGACTTCTCGCGGAATTAGTTTAAGGAACTCTGGAATTGTGATGTAGCATAAACTGAAAAGTGGGGCAATTGAAGATTTACCCACATTTAAGGATATTGAAATATTACTATGCGCGTCAATCTCTAACAATTTGGAAAAATGGGCTGCCACGATAGACGCAAGAATTACAAGCGATTGTTCGCGGATGTTTATCTTATTTGTGAGATCTTGTAGTTTTAGGGCATAATGTATAGACTCGATTAATTTGTGTGTGGATCCTATAATTTCTGCCTCGGCGAGTGCCCTTTTTGCAGCTTCATTAAAAACTTTTAAATCGTTCCCGTATTTTATGTCTTTACTTTGCAACCTTCGGATTGTTTGAAATATGGCCGATCGTGACTTTGATTGAATCTCTGCAAGTTCACCTAAAGAGGGATCACGACTATGCAATGCGTTAAAATCAATTATGTCTTTAATTATTTTTGCTTCAGTTTGTGTAAGTTTGCGCAGCATGACTTGATGTTAAGCTAGACGCGATGTCCTGTCAATTCTAAGGCTGCCCACTCTCATGTTGATTTATCTGAGAATAAGTTCTTAGAATAACAGTGAAAGATTTATGAAATATATTCCCTTCGCGGGAATTATTGTGATTGCAATGTCGTATTTGGCTAATTACGTTCGAGCTTGGATAGGAGAATGCAAAATGTCACTTAGAGATAGACCCTCTTCTTCTTCGAAAATTGTGAACGAAATACTAAAAGATAAGAAAAAACCGATGACAGAAAATGAGATTGTGAAAGTTGGTTTCAAAGAATATCAACTCGAACAGGTATTGCGTGGAAAAACACCTCATCTAACAATTCGATCAAATATTATTAAAGAAATTAAGCGACGCAAACGCCTTAAACATGACCAACGCTTTGCGAGAGTAAGTCCGGCTCACTGGGGACTTGTAGAATATCTTGGGAGATACTACAAAATCGAAGAAGGAATTAAGCAACCTGGTGAATGATACCAATAGATATTTATATATATCCGCTTGGATTCAACTACCACGTGCGACAAACGGGTGAGTGATTGCTGCTCTGACGTTGAAAATATCAAGAATAGAATGAACCATAAAACTTATGAGAATGGGGCTTCTCGCGAGCCACACTAATAAGAAAAAGCCATATCGTTAGATTAGAATCGCCCACATAGATCGAATAATAGACTTCGAGCAGGACTCGAACCTACAACCTACCGGGCAGAGATATTATTCCTATCCGTATACAGATTCTTGCTAAAGCCTAACGGCAGAGTTCACCACTGCCGCGCTTTTTACGATTTCCGGTGCAACGATTTGTTAGGCTAAATTCAGAACTGATCTCAAGCGATCACGTCAACTGCGCCGCTCCACCGCCTGCTAGACCCAAAGGAGAGAGCGAGATGGTTCCTTCGTGGGCGTTATAGACGCCTTAATATCGCTTTCGAGAATATGCCTTCTCGGTCACTGAGGAAGAAGCGGACATCGAAAATAAAAAGTTATGAGAATTGCACTTCTGAAAGTCAAGTTGCGCAATTGATTGCTAATACCCCTGATTACAGGACATAAAATCGCTATACATCCCCGGTCGCCTCCAGAGAGACGTTAGGCGGACGACAATGCGTTACTCCCATCCTTTGATACCATGTTGATCCAACCTTGTAGCAGGATAAGAAGTACCAATACCATGGGGAATGTTGATCCAAAGTACATCCTGCCGGAAACAACCATGATGGCAACCCAAATGGCTTCCTTGGGAGACTGGATGTAATACTTGGTCGTATCGAAATCATTCTCGGCCATTTCGGATTCCGATGTTTTGTCTACTAGGCTGACGGCATTTATAAAGGAGCGGCGCTGGTTAGAGTCGAGAGAGGATATATGATGTGCCAGATCAAATCGCGTTTGGGTGACATCGTGGACAATGCGATTTCGTAATTCTGAAAACCAACGAATAAATCGACGATCTTCCTTGGATAGTAAGCCAAGTGCACTGGCGACCGCAACCTTACCGGTACGCGGGTTACTCAACTCAAGATTTGTGATAATTTGCTTAAGGGCATCATTCCCGATTGTTCTCGTAATGATGTGAGAGAAAGCTGCTTCTAAGAAAGCGTGGCCTTGGATAACAAAGGACCAATCGTCTTCTTCTTGGAGCTCAACGAAGAAACCTTCTCGCAAACCGAGATCCCTCTCAAGGGGATTTACTATTTCGGATAAGAGATTAGTACTACTCAAGATACCACTCCGTCCGCCTAACTATTATTGAATGGGGACCGCCCATATAGCAGGATAATTGATTATACGGAACAATGGTTAAATTGCCTATAAGCACAATTACAACCAATTGAGTGAACCTACCGCTTTCGAGAATACCCGTTCTCACCGCTGAAGGGTCACGTGAACAAAGACTTCAGAATAGAAGTAGACATCAACCGGATCCGGGCGAAGCTGGGGCTGTCATTGATGTGCCCGAGGTGCGGGGAGGTGATTGATGTTTCGCTTGTAGAGTAAGGATGGGTGCTCTAAAATCACGGAACGGATTCAAAACGCCTTTTCTACTCTCATTAAATGCGTAAAAAAGAGTTGAAGAGTAACTAGGTTTCAGATTATTTGTAGGAGAGTATCATGACAAGAAAAAAGGAAGATGTAAGCGTTGGTCTAAATGAATTTATTGATAGTGCTCTAAGGGCTATTGTTCAAGGAATTTATAATGCACAAGAATCCGAAGAAGTTACAGGTACAAACGCAGTAATTAATCCAGCAAATTTAAATTTCAGTGATACAAAACAGGCACTTTTTATTGCTAGCAAGGGAGATGATAGCGCACCAAGAGTTGAGATACTTGAATTTGATCTGGTCGTTGTACATGAGAAAATTAGAACTTCTGAAACTGGCGGCACAGGTGGTGTTAATATTCAAGTTCTTCAATCAACATTAAACACTGGTTGGAGTAGGAAACAAGCTGAATTAGTTACAAATCGTATAAAATTCTCTGTTCCAATCTTATTGCCCCAAAAGTATTATAAGTGGCCAGAAGAAGAAAAAAACCCTCCCGTCACATAAGTATTTTATCACCGGCCAACTCTGCCAGCTACGGCGGAGATAGGAGTCTGCTGTTGTAGTCGACTACACGCCTGGGCGTGTAGCTACTTTGGCGAGGTCTGATATTAGCGCAGGAGCCTTCAAGTAGCTTCCGATTATTAGCGTAATCAGAAGACTTTCTCCTCTGTCAAACTTAGTGTGATGATGAGCATAATAAGCCCGATTACTTCTACTTTGGACACATCATCGTAGCAACCACCAAATCTTTCCCGTGGCTCTCCAAGTTCAAGTTGGAGTACTGATTTCTATTGATTCGGATAAATTCCTCGTCCTGTAAGGCTTTTATCGAGTAACGAACACATAACGCTGCCATCCCCTCCTTTTCCCTAGAATTAGATCACCAACATATTTCTATTCTCACAAATTAGGGATGTTTATTTTCTGTTTCCTGAATTGTGGGGTGTTGCTACTGGTCTCACAAAGTGGTGATTCAGATATCCGCTACTTCAGCGATTGGTCTGATATCCCGTCGTGGATGCGATCAGGCCCGACTTGAGATGCCATGTATGAGGAGAGAAGCCATTGCAGTTGAATGAAAGCCACACCTCCTTCACTGCTGTCCCCATCATGCTGCCCGAGAGCCTGGAGAATAGCAAGGAGTCAATCCGCGTCGCGGAGTTATGGCTCCCGTCTCACAACGATACTGATGCGGAGGTGGTGGATCAGTTGATGGCGTCACTGACAACGCCGGTTGCTCTTGAGTATCTAGGTTCGGGAAACGGCCGTGCCATGCTGGTCCGAGCTCCCGAGACGTCGATGCACTTACTTATCTCGAAGATAGCGTCCCTCTGGCCACGCGCTCACGTACAGATTCTGAAAGAGGACCCTGTTGGAGATGAACCTGACACCGAGTACAGGGAGTTGAATACATCCTTCTTCCTCGCCGAACCTCCATACCTTCCACTTCGCATCTGGGAGAGCTTTCGCAACGGCGATCCCGTCCACGGACTGCTCTCTGCAATGCTTGGTCTCCGCGATGATGAACGCCTTTGGCTCCAGATACTCATCCTGGAGAGGGGTACACCCGACTGGCTAGGACGGATAAAGCGCAGGCTTAAGACCGAAAGCCAGCGGGGTTTCATCATCAGCGATAACAGTTCCAACACGTCCGGCTCATCCATCCTCAGCCACGCATCCGTAATGGAGGAGTTTAACCCCGCAGGAGGTTTCACATTCCTGGGGGTAATTCTCATTGCCTTGATTCTGGCTGTCCTCGCAGTTCAAGGATCCTGGTTGCCCGTGGTCATCGGCGCTCCTGTATTGATCGCATGTGCTGGATTGGCTTGGCGGTACCTGGATCGAGGCGACGACCCGTGGCAGGGCGCTGACCTCTCACTCGTCCGACAGAAAGTCATTGAGCAGGACACTTTCTTTAAAGTGGCCATTCGAGCAGGCGCTTGGGCATCCTCACCGGAGCGTAGGTGGGAACTCCTACAACGGTTGGAAGCCCAGATGGGTCAATTCGCGGTCGCTGGAGGGAATCGTCTAATCCTCCGCAATCATGATCCTGGAGGCAATGGAGGACAGTCAGCGATACAAGATGCCAGGGGTGATAGCTGGATGTGGCTGGGGAGTAAGGAACTAGCCGGCTTATGGCATCCACCAATTGTGAATGAGCAGGTCTCACCTGGATTGATCCCGATCCGCTCGGTGGAGGTGAGGGCGCCGGATCCGAGAGACGTTCGCGGTATCTACAGGATCGGCAGTTCCTTCCGACCGGATGGCGGCACCGAACCTGTCCACATCAGTCAGGCCGCACTAAGACGGAACATCCTCCTCGTCGGGAAGCCGGGAACCGGTAAGACGAACCTGATGACTCACCTGGCCCTGGCGGGTATGCAGGACTCTGATCGACCTGCGGTCGTGGTCATAGATCCCCACGGGGATATGGTCGAACGGCTTGGAGGCGTGATTGATCCAACGGATAAGGAGCGCGTGGTCATCCTGGACGTAGGTGATGAGGAATTTGCCCTCACCTACAATCCCCTCGATCCTCACCGATCGGGTTGGGACGTCGAGTCGGTCACGAATTCAATTGTAGACATCGGCCAAGCGTTGTGGGCGGACTATTGGGGTCCAAGGATGCAGAACGTGCTCAAGCGGGGCGTGCAGCTGTTGGTCGCTGTCAATGCCGAGAGGATGCCGGAGGATCTGCTCGGGCTCTCTCTCCTGGCTACTGTTCTCAATATCAACCACGAGACCCGCAAGCGTTTCATCGAGAACGAGCTGAAGGACAGCCCCCATCACGCGCAGCTCTCCCGCTGGTTCTACCAATATTACAAATCACTGACTCCTTATACCCGCGAAACCATCATCCAGTCTGTTCTTTACAAAGCACACCGCTTCGAGGAGAAACCGCTGCTTCACCTATTCAGCTCTCCTCGGTCAGCGCTCGATCTGAGGGACATCCTCGAGGGGAGGAAGCTCCTGATCGTCAACACGCGAATGAGCCGCCAGGGGCCGGAGTTGAGCAGCTTCGTAGGGTCTTTGATCACCAACGTGCTCTTGCGTGAGATCGCACGCCAGGGTGATGCCAATGAAGCGGATCGCATCCCCGTGATGCTGATCATCGATGAGTTCCAAACATTCACGGGTGTGCCCTGGCAGGAGCTCCTGGCCCAGATGCGCAAGTACGGCGGCCGCGTTGTCATCGGCACGCAATCACTGGCCAGCCTGCGCGAGAGTGGCAACGGTCAGCTCCCGGGGATCATCACCAGCGGCGTGCATTCCCTGTTCGCATTTCTGGTGAACGGCGAGGACGCGGACTACCTTACGAAATACGAATTCGGTCGAGATAAAGGCGGTCCGGGTACCGAGACGCTGACCAACCTCGAACCCTATCGCGCCTACGCCCGCATCGTGCGGGAGGACGGCACAGTAGCCGCGCCCTTCTATTTTGAAACAGCCCCTCCACCAGAATTCGATGCCAGGTTAGCCGAAGAAGTCCGGGCGATGCGGGCTCAGTACAGCATCCCGTATGAAACTGCGGAACGCGAGGCGCGAGAGCGGCTGACCTACCTGGACCGCTACGCGGGTACCCACATGAGCGACGGTGCGGGCAGCATGCGCGCCCGATCTGTGGCTAGCCCAGTAAAAGTAAAAGGAAGCGGCGCCAGAAGCGTGCTGCTTGAAGCCGACGAGCCATTGCCGAGGGTTGCTGCGGATGTCCGAAAAATGATCGGTTCTCCCTGGGGACCTGATGAGCACGTTGAAATGACTGGTAATCAAGAGGATAAGAACCAGAAGGACGTTCCCGATGGTAGTGATTCTCTCGTTGATGATGGGGTCAAAGCAGGGTTCAAAGATCTCGAAGACATGATAGCAACCAAGCAAGATGAGGACCTCGAGAAGGATGATTACACAGACGGGGGAGATGGATGATTACGCATCGATCCACTCCCCAGCGAATTACATCCAAAGCCGCACAGAACCATGACAGGAGTTCATTCTGCACATACAGAAACAATGATGGCTTGCTCCCGGACTTTCTCATAAGACATCCCTTCTCAAGCCGCTCTCTCTTGGAAAATGTCTTCGGGGAGGGGGTCTTGCGAGTCCTCCTCGAAAAAGAGGCTGGTCAATTTCGGGAAATCGATATCCCCGATCTGGGACCATGCTATGCGCTGAAGGACGAGCCCAACGCCTCAATCCTGGGCGTCCATCGGCGAGAGGTGGCACGGTGGTTTGTGCTGAGCCGTATCGGATCGGATGCCGTCCGCTCGGGTCTCTCGCCGGGTTTGGAAGCGGATGGCGAGTTCTGCTGGCAGGACGGAGCAGGAACCCAGTGGTGGCGGATCTGGGTGGATATCGGCGGCTGCGCGCCTGAGGCTCTGCCGTTCATCGTAAGGGCTCCGAAGGCCTTTGGAGAGCAGGTGCGCGACGTGGTGCTGACCTCCGATCTACATCGCCTCGACCTGCTGGCAGCACAGATCGAACACAATTGGAACAGCAAGCAGGATGTGCACCTTTGGGTCTCCGATTCTGAGGCGCAGCGCACCGCCCGTCCGAGAGTTGGAAAAAAATTAAGAAAGTGGACGCGGCATTCAGATAAGGATATCAAAAAGCATATTCGTAAGAGGATGCATGGATCCACACACCAATCCCGACTCGCCGGTATCGCGAAACATCTATCATCAGAAGACTGGAGCATGCTGGTGTCGGTGGGTAACAACCCACTCTTCACAACCTTCGAGCTCGCATATCTCCATGATGACGCCTTGCGGGCTGTTCGTAAGGAATTGGATCGCTTGCAGCAGTTGGGTGCTTTGGGGTTGATCAAGACGGCAGACGACGTCGGTCCACGGTGCATACACGAGGGGCGAAAGATCCTGACCTGGCGCGGCATCGAGCTTCTAGCCGAGTATTGGGGCACGTCCATAGATGTAATGCAGCGATTACATCCCTGGCCGCAGAAAAAAGATGTTAAGGGTATGGGGCACGTTGAATACGCCACCCGCTGGGCCTCGAAAACGGGGATGCACCAGCATCTCACCCGGGAGTTCGTGCTGGCGTTGCTCGGCGGCGCACGGCGAGTGAGCAATGGGCGAGGCGAAGTCCGGATTCGCATAGACACCACGATAGCGAGCCGGATCGTATTCAAGATCGAACAGTCTGCAGGTGAAGCTAGCGTCTCCTCAGTGGCGCCAGACGCGCGCGCCCAGGCGGAGTTCTGGAGGTATGGTTGCGTTGATGGGCAGCGGATGCCGCCTCATCTGCTTGACAGGCGTACGCTGCTTATCGAAGTGGATCGTGGGACGGTGCCATTTACGAGGCTCACGCATCGATTGGACCGGTACGCAGCGATCTGGCAATCGCTAGAGCGTCAGAAGCCGGCGCTTGTGTGGGTTATCGACGGTTCCCCTTTCCGAGAAAAGCAGATCCTGGACATGATGCGTGAGCAAAATGTTCGGGGTTGGACTGCGACTATTGAAAGACTTGTCCTTCCCCAAGAAGACACCTGGTGGCTCATTCACCCGCCAGTTAATCCATCACGTCCTGATTGCATGGTGGAGCTGCGATGGAACACAGTGGGCGGTATGGCTCCCTGGAGGCGCGTCTGGATGTCGACCGATGAGACGGGTTACCAGCCTTTCCTGGGGAGGGAACCGTGGAAAGGGAGTGTTCTCTCAAACGCCAAACGGTGCACCGGATAGAGTGGGAGTTCTGACGGATAGATACCTAAAGCGGATTGCTGGGGCTCATCGTAAATGGAATGGAAGAGGGAAAAAGAGAGGCTATATGCTCAATGGGTGACAGGTGGATCGAGGATTTCGAACAGGGAAAGAAGCAAACCGACGACAGCCGCTTCATAGATGACGCATGGCTCGTTCGGGATAAGTCTGCTGAGAAGGGAAAGGATTGGAACTCGGCAGTGCCGCCGCGCTCGCTCGTTTCGAGGAACCATTTGCAGGGGTTGTTCGCAAGGTACCCCATGCTCTACGCGATCCCGGCGCTGGCGATAGGAACCCTCGCCTTTTTGCTAGTAGTCGGCTTGATGGTTCGTTGATCTAGAAAAAGGCATCCTGCAATTCATTTGGATTACAGGAGATGGCATCTATGCGAGAAGAGATGATCAAACTCGGTTAAGGGGGAGGGGCGCAATTAGGTCACGTAGAGGGACCGTTCCGCGTAATGTGTGATCGCAGTCTAGATTCTGGCGACTATCGAAATAGGAGTCGTACCGAATTGAAGTACGAACGACATAAAGCCGTGAAAAGGATGGGTGGAAGGGTGGGAAGGATTTCAGTGACCCGTATTTTCCATGATATAGTATTTATCAAGGTACGAAGGATATTGCCGGTCGTTTCTTTGTACGAAGATAGATTCGATTGGCCTCGACTCAACAAGTGGCGGCAGGAGATACAAAGGCTAGGGGAGCGACCTGTCGCCGAGGATCCACCAACAATTAGCTCTCATCCGTTGAGGAACTTCAGGGGGAAAGATAAAGTGTCCTCGATGTCTTTCTTTTGCCATTCGTGTCGCTATCTGTATTTCTATAGAAACACTCTCACCTCGCGCGCCTGCGCTTCCGCGCCTCTTCATCATCTTCCCAGAATCTACAGCTTCATCATCGCGTTTCCCCAATCTTGGCTGACGTCTGCGCATTCCCTCAGACCTATTTGGCATACATATTCAGCTAACCTCTTTGGCGTACGTCCTCGAGTCGGTCATACCAATGGGGTTGATGGATCGATCCGCTGTCTCACATTCAACCTGTTCAAACCGCTTCGCCGAGCTGCGCGGTTGGAGGTGTGAGGTGGAGAAGATGGCGACCATATCAACCGCACCCCAATCTCTACAAGACGCTTTACTGCTCAAGGTCTGTGTTGAGAGGATTGAAATAGCAGATCGAGTTCATGTCTGCGTTTCATCCAATGCGCGGCGTCAGGGGCTCTTGGGGAAGAGAGAATTGGGTCGACGAGAAGGAGCGCTGCTTGTGATGCCCGAGCGGCGAAGGCGCAGGTCCGGTTTGGTCACATCCATCCATACGATAGGGATGAGGTTCCCCATCACGGTCGCGTGGCTGGCGGACGATGGAGAGATCATGCACGTCGTTCTGGCTCGTCCCTGGCGGCCGTACTTCGACTCACCTCATCCTGCGAGCTATGTGCTTGAAGTGCACCCTGAGCTTCTATCAAGGTTCGAAATCGGTTCGATTATTACCTGGCAGCCGAACGAAAACTCGATGCCGATGAGGAAAGACCGGTGATTTGAGATGTGCTGCCGTCAAGGAACGCATAAGGAAGAAATCGCATCGTGATTATGGATCGACAGGATAAGCCTCGAGTCTCCTTCGATGATTTATGGGATTGGGCATATTGCCCGCTCCGGGTTTGGTGGCGGAAGAGCGGGTTGGATCCCGATGGCGCAGGTCGGGAGACCAAGCGCACAGGCGAGCAGCTCATGCGCCGGGCTGTGCAGGTCGCGCTCGAGACATGCTATCAGGCGATCCGGGGCAAGAGATCCGGGGATCTTTCACCGCTGAAGGCGCTCGGTTTCGTCTGGAGTACCTGGCTGGAGGATTGGGGTTTCGACCGCCCGATGTCCAAAGACCTCGTTGAGTACCATGAGGGCAGACGTGCCATCCTTCGTCGTTTTGAGGAGGCTGGGGACATCCGTCGACCGGATGGTTCTTTATACCAAAGGCCGATGTGGACACGCTGGTGGAAGGAGCTCGCAACCTCTACTGGGCTTCTCGAGCTGCGCAAGCATATCGACGACCATGGGGAGCGTGCCGGTCTGGCACAGGTTGACCTCGCTCAATCGGAAGATTATCAGGCACCAATGGGGATGGCTGACGCCTTTTCCACTTCCTTCGACATCCTGGAAAGGCAGAAAGATCTTCCTTCCCCGACCGAGGTGATTGCGACGGACGCTCCTCTCCTTGTCGATCTATTGTCTGTCAGGCTCACATGCCATGTTGCGCTTATTGTGGATGAGGGGGAAGAGGGCGCGCGTGGTCGTCCTCCGAAGGATAGCGTTGGACCGCGAAAGAAGCGGAAGCTGGGATATGAACTTCACATTTTCGATCGGGATGTTCCCTCGCCATACGTGCTGGCACGGGATCTGAGAGTCCTGGCTTTGGGTCAGGCAATACCCGAGGAGCTGGACGTGGACGCTGACGAGTTCGCTGTCCATAAGGTCTACGTTCGTCACATGTACTCCGGCGAAGTCCAGCCCTTCCGTCCCGACTTAGGCGATGGCGCCAATCTGTTAGAGGCCCTCGCTCGCAGTTTCATGATAGGTGCGAGATCGGGAGGCTACGTCCCGCGCATGGTTTGCGGCTGGGCTGCCTGCGGAGACTGCGAATACCGTGCGCTGTGTTTTGCGGAATCTGGTGTGATGGCGGCTTTCAATCCACCGATGGCGGCTCAGATAAGGGCGAGCCAGCGGATGTATGAACAGGTAACCGAACTTGTAAGCAAGGGGGAAAAATGGAAATCCAAAACCGAAGTTCTGCGGGCGTTCTTGGGGTGGATGGCGAAAGAGCCGGGATTATCTCCAGAGGGAGCGCTCTGGTTAATCGATTCCGTGGAGGCGCGTCATGATCATCACTTTCCGTGATCGCGTTCGCGACTGGAGTCGACCGGAGTTCAGGACCCAGCATCTCGGCATCGCGTTTCTGACGCTTAGCGTTATTTTGATCCCACTTGGAGTGTCCATCACGTTTTTTCAAAGACGTCCGGTCTCGACTGGGGTGGTTATTCCTATTTGGTCCGCCGGCGTCATGTCGGTCCTCATGGGGATGATCCTCCTTCATACAGCCGGGCGTGAGGGCTATGTGATCCGTGTCATTCGCTGGTTCGCGGGCTTGGAAGACGTGTTGGGAGAAATTAGATATCCGCTGAGCAGCGAGACGCTCTATCCCATCGGTTCCTGGTTCGCCGATCTCTTCCCTGGCCAGGGAGGGTGGCTCATGCTCGTTCGGGCGCCAGGGCTTCTTATCCGAGGTGAAGTCATGCGCCAGCGATATTTGCGGGTTCTCTCCAGTGAACTCAGCGCCGCGTGGAATGTACGTTGGGCGGAGAGCTTCTTGCGGGATTGGCTTGAGAGCAAGGAGAAATCGAACGGTGTTTTTGTATCCTTGCCCTCAGAATCCAAGGAGATCAGGAGCCTCCTGTGTTGGATGAGACAATCCTCATCAGGAGATCTCGCCGTTGGGATTACTGTGGCCCTTCCGACGGAGGCCGGTCGGGGACAACGCCTGGTTCCGGATGTGATGAACTCCGCGCTGGACATGGTCGTCCAACGCCTGGGCAGCCTGCTGGCCGAACTGACGCACCACAGGAGCCGATTGGGCGGTGGTCAGTCGCACGACCCGCTGCTTCTCGTGAGAGCATTGGTCCACGAGCTTTCCGGGGAGCTTCAAGGCACGATTGTTTATCTCGATGGTCAGGATGACGGCAAGGATGGTAGAGGTCATCCTACCCTCCGCAGGGTCCGGCGCAGCCTGACGCGTTCCGGTTATTGGGTGGACTTGTTGAGGGATGTGCCCGTATTCAGGGACGATTTTCTCGTCATCTCCCCGGAACAGGTGGCGCTGAAGCAGTTGATCCCGGAGGTTATCGAGGAGGTGAAACCCGCCTGGCCGGACTGTGTGATTCGATTGAAGATTGAAGATGACATCCATGTGCTTGCGGGCAACCATCTCCGTTCCATCATGCGTAACCTGCTCTACAACGCGGCTTCCTTCTCACCTCCAGATGGATTGATCGAGGTGCGCGCTCGTCAGGATGGTGAATTTGCCCGGATCTATGTCGACGATGAGGGGCCCGGTGTGGATGCGGATCACATGGAGACGGTGTTCGATCCCTTTGAGGGTAGCTCCCGGGAGAGCGTCGCCAATCATCCTCGCGTAAGACAAGGGATGGGCATTGGTTTGAGCGTGGCTCGAATCGTCGCCCGTGCTTATGGTGGGGATCTCCGATGTCACGGCAATCACTCTGCACCAGGCGGACGCTTTGAAGTCGTTCTGCCTCTGGCAAAACCTCTCGCAGAGATTCAGAAAGTGGGGGAGGTGGTGGATCATGCGTGATATGAACCGTCTATTGCTGGTGGAGGATGACCGGGAGCTGGCACATGGGTTGCGACGAGTCCTGGAAACAGTCGGGGGGTATGAAGTTTGGCTCGCCTGGCTCAGAGCTGATGTGATCCGCCTGCTGGACAAGACGCGCGCCGCTTGGCTGGTCTTGGATTTGGAATTGGAAGACGGCTATTGCGGAAGGGTCGTGAAGGAAATCCGTCGATTGTGGGGAGATAAGATATATATTGTTGTGCTCTCTGGTCACTATGGCCGCTATCCGGAGCATGAGCTTCTCGGTTTCGGCGCAGACACCTTCCTCCGAAAGCCCTACTCGCCCAAGTCGCTCATCTCGCAGATCGCTAGGGCAAGGGCGAGGTTGGAAGGTATTGATTTCCGTCCCCACGAGGGGATCATGCTCCGCATAGGAGAGGGAACGCTGGATCTCGGTCGGGGAACTTATTGCATGGAGCAAGGTGAAGAGGAGACATTCTTAAGTGAATCACAGCTGAAGCTCATGTGTTTGTTAGCTTCGTCGCGGGATGAGAACGGTTGGATCCACGTGGATCGGGGGACCTTGATGTTGAACCTTTGGGCGGAGGATTACGCGGAAGATCCGGGCGTCTACTCGAACCGCTTGAGGCAGCTCAAATCACGAACCAAGAGATTCTTGGGCTTGGATCCCATCGAGATTCTCAAGGGCGGTCATACCTCGAAGTGGCGGCTAAACCCTAGCGTGGTTGAGCTGATCTGCGAGTAGGAGAGTCTGGAGTGAAAGAGGAGTGATCTTGGCTGATGCCTGACCCTGAGAGGAAGTCCGACCTCCCTGTGGGCTGCATGTCGCCGCTCAATCTGGAAGAGGCGGCGTTGAAGATCGAGGAGATGTTGGCCGTTGGCAGTGAAGAGATATTCACGCCGATCCCGACCGGTTTTTCACACTATGACAGATTGATGGGTGGAGGGCTTCATTCAGGAGATCTGCACATCATTGGCGGGGTGCAGAATATTGGCAAGACCGCCAAAGTGCTCCAGATGGCGAGCAATGTTGCTGCTCAGGGTGTGATCGCGCTGGTGGTCTGTTATGAGCACAGCGTTATGACGTTGTGGGAGCGGCTGCTCTGCCAGAGTTCGTTCGCCCTGGGTGAGAATGGACATGTTACCGCAGACGATCTGCGAGCTGCTTACATCCTTTCAATCCGGAATCGGGATGCAGTTGATAAGCTAAACGGGGACAAGCGGCACATGCTGGATGAGGTGATCCGACAGGTGCCTAATGGTCTGGAAGCCTGGAACAGGTTGAGTGAGATCGCCCAGAACCTCTGGCTGGTCACTGGTGATGGGCTCTTTACGACGGTTGATGCTCTTGAGCACTATCT
Organism: Anaerolineales bacterium; assembly: GCA_034430795.1. Taxonomy (GTDB): domain Bacteria; phylum Chloroflexota; class Anaerolineae; order Anaerolineales; family E44-bin32; genus E44-bin32. Next base: position 34,387 of record DAOUDJ010000223.1, read on the forward strand.
GCATTTAGCTTTTCGACACCGGGATCGAGTCGTGCTCTTCGTCGATTATCTGCAGCAGGTGCCGGTGCTTGATACCGAGCGATATCTTGAAGCTGAGGAGCGTATCGAGCGAGTCTTGAAGAGTCTCAAGGCGCTCGCGCTCAGAAACACCAATTCAGGGAAGGTTCTTCCCGTTGTGGTCGTTGCCGCCGTTGATGAAGAAGGGCTGAGAAGGGGAAGGGTGCATGTCGAGAATCTATGGGGAAATGCTGTGATCCAGTATGAACCTGACGTTGTCTGGATTGGGAATAAGGATGGTAGGACATCCGATGGGGACTTAGTCATTCGCTGGGGTGTCGAGAAAAATCGCCGCGGTCCGAGCGACCTGGAATTCCGTCACCGGTATCGAGGGGCTGCTTACTCCTTCGACTTGGTGGGAGAACCAGTGGCGGAGGAAGATAGCTGGCAGGTGGAGAGGGCGCGTGTTGACTACCCGACCCTTACTCCCGAGAAGCTATAAGGCTACAATTCTGGGTGAGGCATCGGCGGGGCGGGAGAACGTGCCATACCTTGGATTAGGCATATCGGATCATTATCAGGATCTGAAGGGCGATGGTTGAATTCACGGTCGAGCCTATCCTTGCCGTTCTGGCCTCAGTGATGCTTGTGTGGGCCGCCGTTAGAGATGTCCGGACCCATCTCATCCCTCGTATTGCGGGATTTGGTGTTCTGGCGATCGGTCTCGGTTATCTTTTGCTGAATGCTCTGTGGCTCGAGAGCGCGTTCTTCCTGACTGCGATTTGGGGAAGCAGGGGAGGGGTATGGCGCCTACCAATCCTTGTGTTGGCTGTATTGCTGTTGTCTAATGATCTTGGATCCTTGCCATTTGTCATTGGAATTCTGTACGTTCTGGCAATCTTCGAATTTGGATGGTTTGGAGGAGGGGACGCACAGCTAGCTTTTGGCCTGGTGGCTTTGGGGAGAGATTGGTGGATTCTGGCCTACATCTTCGGAGGAACCATTTTGTTGGGGTTTGCAGTGATGTTCCGCAGGTATGGATTCGGAGGTGGCTTCAAGCGTTCTTGGTGGGTCTTCAGGAATTTGAACTCGCCTGATGAAGACGCGATCAAGTTCCCCTGGGCAGTTTTAGCCTCAGCGGGAGGCCTTGCCCACATGTGGGTATTCCCGGGTTTGATGTGAAGATGAAACGACACCCGTGGTCCTTGATATTCATCTTGCTGATCTCGCTGGGATTGGTTGCGGCAGGGTGTAAAGTGGGAGTAGGCGAGGTTCGGGACGAGGACGATAGCGATACGGTTCCCGGAGGGAGAGTCATCTCGGGAGAGGAGGCGCTGCGTCTTTATGGAATTGAGTCGGGGGTTGAGATTGATCCAGTAGAGCCGAATTCAACACAGGAGCCCTGGTTTCCGATGCAGGTGTGGGTGTCTGCTTCAACTCTTCCCTATGATGATCCAAGTCCGATCCTTGTGCTGCCTGTATATGCAGATAGCGAATTGGGGGTGTCAAGTACCTGGGTAGGTGACTTAGAGGCGGGATTAAGCGTGATGTTGCTGTCTATCCATGCTGGCGGGCGTACCTGTTTCGTCAATGGGAACGCTTTGCAGGGGTGGACAGTCGAAGGGTGGGTAGCGTGTAATCGGCTTCTCTTCAGTGAGCCAACGCCTATCGTTAATCCCGATGAATAGATCAATTGTTTCCTTGCTCAGTTATATCCCCAAGCAAGGATTTCCAATAAACTAGGATGTCTTTATATATATTCTGTCCAATGTCGAGGAAGTAGAAGATCAGGCAGCATGGTATCCCATTCGGATGAAGTTAACAGGTTCGCATACGTAACGAAAGATTGGATGGATGAGTTAAGTAGCCAGCACAACCTATTCACCGAATATTTGTCCCTGCCGAACGAATAGGAAGACATTTCTTGGTAAATTGTCTCAACTCGTCAGTTACAGAGGAACCTCCACGCATGATTAAATCGCAGTTTCAACTCACAAGTGAGGTTTTTAAGATTGGAATAAGGGTTAAGCTGCAATGGTATCCAGGCTTCTTAACCCAACCAAGTCAATAGAGCACAAATGAAGACCCACACACAGTTCATCACTCATTTGAATGTCACGGACTCGATTGCAGCTGATACCCGATAAGTAATTTCATCATCTGACAAGAATGTGGAATCACGATACTTTTTCGTGGGAAAAGCTTGGACAAGCTGCTTCATAATCTCTCGAAATTCAGTAAGTGAGGGATTTTTCGATAAGCCTCCAATACATTCACCCAGGGCAGAGAATATCCTCATATCTCGAAGTATTGAGGGGCGGGCAGTCATCTCGTGTACAAATGCCCAGCTTTGGATCCAACTTACTTCATCCCATTCATAGCTACTAATTTCATAGCAAAGGGACAAATGATCTTGACGTTTGTGCTGCTTATCCGAATAGGGCTTTTCAATATTGGTGCGTTTCGGAATCATGGACTGGGGAAGATATTGCCAGATCGCCTGCCAAACGACCATATTATCTATATCGCTCTGCAAAACTAGTCTACGATCATCAACGATTACTCTAAGCTTTTTACCGAGACAGTGCCAACGCCTGACCCCATTCGGATCGTCCGGAACTTCGTCAAGAACTTCATCCGCAATTTCTGGAACTCGGACTTGGAGTAGCTCATCCAGGGACTCTGCGCGTATTCGGTCCTCTTTGGAAATTACACCTGATGGCTCGATCACTCTAGCCAGGATCTCTTCATCTCCAAAAGGGACAAGTTTTCGAACAATGACTGGCATAGTCAAAACGCCTCTTCAAACACGCGCCACCGAATGGACGCAATATAGCTTGTCAACTCGTTATATGTTCTTGAGGGCACCTCATCGGGATCGAAATCACGCTTAGCGCCCATTATTTTTGACGATTCGAGAGGGTGAAAATCGGGGCTGCCGTCCTGTTGGTTCGGTCTCTTGAGCACAAAATCCATTGCTCCTGAAAGCACGATGTCGAATATATACTCACTCTGGGCATCCTCATCCTCCTCAATCGCGCGGTAAACCGGATGAGAGAGGTTGTAAAAAAGAGTCGGAGAGTTGTTTATCGACCCGCTCGTATACCATTGACGGTGCGAGATCGGCTCAAAAAAACTCAGGCAGAGGCTGGAGCAGAAATGGTTGGCGCAAGGGAGGGTCTTGCTCAACCCAGAATTTTCTTGTAACTCGGTCGAGCCTATCTCCAGTTTCAATGCTCATTAGGGAGACAGAGATGCGATACATGCCTGGGGCAGGGTATTCATACTCAAGGATCTCAATGTCAAACGCATTGCTTTTTACTTTCTCACCCGAAGAGAGGGTCAGATCTTGTCTTTCGATGGGCTGAACAACGACGGAGTCGCCGTGCAAAACCTGTGTGAGTACAGAGACTTCTAGATCATCTCCGGTTCGATTATAGGCTGTTGTGGTGATGTCCTGGAACGCCTGCCCCCAGTTGATTCGAGGGGCAATCTGAGGGTCCGGAAACGAGAAATTGTTAATTGACACTCCCAACGCCTTTGGAGGCGTCTCAGGTGTTTCTCTGCGAGGAAACACAGTTCCCTTGGCTCCAAATAGATCCAGGTCCTGGGCGTGACGAAGGAGTTGCCGCATTGCCCAATCCTCTGCGTTTGACCGTTTCCTCTTTTTAACCTCCCGAGGATCAGTCCCAAGCCCAAGCTTGCTCAGGCCAAACGCATCAAGCTGTTCTTGTACATACGATTTAATTTGGTGGGGTAAAGCCCTTCTCCATCTCAAGTTGTAATGGTTTGGGTTTTGATTGTCTCCTTTTCTTAGCTCACGTTCCAATTTTTGGTCAAATTCGATGAATCCAGCTAACCGCTCTTGCACATTCGGAGGAGCTGAACTCATTTTGATGTTGCAGATCTTCATGCCATTGTGGATTATCGCAATACCTTGTCCGGAGTCATCAATCGGATTTCTGGTGTCATGATAGGCGGCACGGAAATTCTTTATTCTGTAGTTCTGACTGGATACGGTGATTGAGTCTTCGGAAATATCAGTTCCTAGAATCCATGTCTTCACGTCTTCTGTGTCCTCGTCAGGAAGTGGATAGGGAGTCGGGAGTTTAGCAGTGCGAGTCTTGCCAGCATTTGTGATCAAAACTTCGAGTGTCCGTTTTTCAATTGCCCTAAACCAAGTTTCTTCAATAGCATCGACGAAGGATCCATCTTCAAGCTCCTCCAAAACCTCCGCGATCGGATCCTCAATAATGATCCTGGAGCCTACTTTCGAAATTGGAGACAAGCCGCACCTTTCGTGTAGCTCGGACTCGCCAAGGCTTCCTTCCCAAGGATCGGAATCCTCTGGCGGAAGGATCGGGCATTCCGTCATCGTTGCTTTGGTGGCTCCTACTCGATAAATTCCATCGTCTCGCAGAGTGTCGTAGTACATCGTGTAGTTGGAGGATGCTCTGAGGAAAATGAATTTTCCTTGACCCCTAGCGCCAATCGCGTCAGGATCGGTCTTTGTGAAAGCAAATGATTCGAATCTAGCCCAGTGGTAGTCGACTGGGAGATCCTCCTTATAGGATTCTGAGTCGTATAAGACTGGGCCAGTCAAACCAATCGTGTTCGAATCGGTGATTGACAGAAACTTACCCTTGTCGTTCTCTAGCAACTCAAAGTGGATCCTTACTCTCTGTCTCCCTTTTCTTGCATCCACAGCATTCTGAATAGCATCCTTTTGTAGGCCATGAGCTATGCTATTCGGGTATGTATCAGCAAGGTTGTCGCATATTGCGATGTAGTTGGTCGGTCGTTGCCTACCCTCATCGAAGTCAATCATTATTAACTCCTTGCCGATTCGTTCGTCCAAAATTCTCTTTGAGTATTTCCCAATATTCGGCGGTCGGGATATCACTATCAACTGCTTCGTAGTTGCCTCGGACTTTAGCGAGTACGCCGCTGGCAAGAAGTGCAGCCAGCATAAGATATGTCTGATAGCTAGGAACATCTCCGGTTAGAGCTTCGACCACATCTTGGGCCGGCCACTCATGTTTCCCGGATGCCCGCGTCTTATCAAGCCATGATGACAGCGTCTGAAACGATTCTCTCGGTGCCTCGTGTCGATATTCCTTTGCTGTACGCGACTTACCCTTGCCTATCTTAATAATGCTATCGTCTGTAACCATAAATCTGGGATAGGTCGGTCGTCCGCGCTTCCTTGAAGCCGGTGGTGGCAAATCCTTCCGCCTGGTCGGCACGACAGGGCTATCAGCAAGCGACTGAATTCGTCTGCTGATTGTGTGAATGTCCCTCGCTACGCCAAGCAATGTCTCAGAGAGCTCATAGTCCCCGGCCTCGCGCACAATATCGAATGCGACACTTTGTACTGATTTCTCCAAATCTGACGCAGTTGAAATGAGCGACTTTATCGCAGCACGCTTGTCCATACACGTCTCCTTATCTACTGTATACTCTATCTCTATTATATTGTTTATCCTGTATATGTCAAGGATGACTTTTGCGATTTCCTGAGGATAATTTGGGGGTGGAGATTTTGCTGAATGATTGGCAATCTGATCCTGCCCGGATGCCTAGCGCTCAGCACTCGGTTGTGATTCGGTAGGTTGTCAGCTCGAGGCCATTGGCGAGCTTATGTTCCAAGAATATTTGTATCGTCAGCTCGCTGAAGTAGCTGGTGAAGGGGAGGGGGGTTCAAACAATTGACTTTGCTTTAGCTTGGAGTAACCCCCATGACAGCCGGATCTCAATTTTGCTGACCGTTGGGGGCTAAGAGAAGATCGAGAAAAGAAAGCCTCCAACCAGAGGGGGGCTGGCTGCGAAAAGAAAAACCCCGACCCTTGCGAGGCGGGGGTGTCAGTTACAATTAGTGCGTATTATTACGCTGGAGGAGTTAACTTCCTCTATTCAATATTTAGTTCGATTCCTGTTTTCTCATAGAGGATATCAGCAGCTTCAGACATGTATGTAGACGCGATCATTAAAATCTCACGATTCTTGGTCATAATCTCTCGATTCTTTGCCCTCAATTCACTTGTTGGAATGTCCGATGAGATTAAATCAAAGAACTCTTCGACAAGTGCGCGTTGCTGTCGTACTTCAGAAATTCCGAGCAGTAACCGATCATAAATATCATTTCCGGAAGGCCAGATTCTCCGCATAGCATTCACGCAACCCTCTGCAGCGTTTAAAGTCGTCTCCAGCTGAGTAAGCAATACCTCCCTCTCCACGAAGTTGGTAGTTCCATATGCGGATGGTTGTGCGGTGAGTTGATTCACCAGATCACCGAACTCGAGAACAATTCGCTTTAGACTAGTCTTGCGCCGTGGGTCTAAACGGGTGTTCATATCCTATTAAATCCCTTATCAACTTTGAACTGCATAATATCATCCCTAGAATACAATAAAAACCAACCTGAGGGGGGAGCAGGCTGAGATAAAGAAAACCCCCGACCCTTGTGAGGCGGGGGCTTTGTGAAGTTTAGAAATGTGAACGGCTAATGGTGGTTAGCAAACCTCATTTGAAGATTTGCTTTATTATCCCTAACCCGACCCTATTCCAACGGACTTGCACTTCTTCTTCATGACATGGGCTGTATACATCATAATAAAGTTCATCGGTAGCAGGGTCATAAGTATTTGCCGCTTCCTCACTCCAACCGGAGAATCCAAGAAGCCATCTCGGCCCATCTTCCTCGAGACAGTAGGCAGTGAAACCATCCGTGGAGAGACCCCATTCCTCAACACGATGTCCAGACTGAACACCAACTGCTGGTGGCCCCCCAAGACAGAGCTCTTCTACACATGCGCTTGCCCCGTCATCGTAATATAACCCTAGGTAAGCTCCTTCAACATTATAAAGAACCCACAAGTATTGGTGACTGCCATCTACATCAGTGGATTCCCACGCCCCTAAGAATGGGTCTTTGACCTTCATATAGCTGAAGGCCGAAACAGTCCCAATTGCTAATAGTGCGATGACTACGATAATCCAAATTCGACGGTTCATGCTTTCCTCCCTTCAGACCAAATGTCCGATAAAAAAACCCCACCTCGTATTAGGTCGGGTTTGTACACAAGTGCGATGAATCCCCTCTGCAATGATGATCAGTGATGTAATTCACATATTACAATAATTCCGGTTTTACTTCAATAGAACAAACAATCGCCCCTGAGAGCGAGGGGGATGATAAAACCCCCAGCTCGAAAAGCCTGGGGGCTGCTTGCCGCCCGAGGGGGACGGGCGTCTAAGCCGAGTTTAGTTTCGTTCCTCAATTATTAGGTCGAGGTTGTATGGCTAATTGAATAACCAGTCCCACACTACCACCAGTATCGCAAGAATGGGAAAAATAACGAGAAGGATCACTGCTCCAATTAGCTTCAAGGATAACCAGGTATCAGCGATTTCCCAGAACCAACTAAATCTGTCACGTTCATGCCTCTTGCCTTCTATTTGCTCTACCAGGTCAGCCTCGATCGTGACATACCTAATAAGCGCATCCGCCATCTGTTTTCGTTCTTCATCGGTGTCGCCCCAAGGAGAACTAGCGTCACGTTTAGACATATCAGACCTTTCTACACAAGAAACCCCAACGCCAAGGGAATGGGCGCTGGGGCAAGACAGCAGCAGGGCTTGCCCCCTAAGGCTGATTAGATTATTGCACATATAGCGACTAGATTCAAACAAAGTAAACCCCCGCCAGCAAAGCCAGCGGTAGAAGGCTGAGAAAAGCAAAGCCCCGACCCTTGCGAGGCGGGGGCGGGCCCCAAACCATCCCATTGAGTTTCTCCCCTTTAAGTTAGGGATCTAATCTGAAACCCATTGAGTACCTCGTAGATCCTCAATCAGGCGTGCTTGAATTGATGCGATCTTCTCTGATGTTTCTACTAGATAGTAGTCACCCCACCTCACGTCACCGAAGACAGTTATTACCTCATCTTCAAAAAGGCGATGCACACCACGATCGAGTTCACTGATGTCAATGATGATTGTCCCTGGATTTATGATTCCTAAAGACTGTCCTGCCAACCCAATTATGTTGCGTTCATAATCAATGAAATAAATGCTACCGGTTAGTGATATACACTCACCAAGATAGTCTCGAGCATAATCCTCGAATTTTCCTAATTGGTCAACCAAAGGTGTACACTCAGCTATCATTGGATATTGCTCACGTAATTTCCAAAAAGTTGAAACAGTCTTTGACTCCAAAGTCTGTTGTGCTCCTATTGTGGGTGCCATCCTAGATATGAAATCATCTATGAAATGGGTTGGGATCCTTGGCCTCGGGGTTGAAGTAGGCCTTGGCGTCGGTCTGGGTTTTGTGGATGTGGGCTGGGCAATACTTGATAACTGATTACCGAGATTTGAGAGTTGGGGTTTTATTATCCCAATCGCAAATCCAAAAACTCCTGCAATCACAAATAATGCGAAGAAGAATAATTTCCTACGCCAAAGAGGGATAATTACAAGACCTAATAGAGTGCCAATAACAAACCAAGCAAGACTTCCAAAAATGAAGTCAAGCAACACACGATCAGGACTGGCGCGCCCCTGCACGAATTGGATTAAAAGGTAACCAGCGTAAATGAACGCGAGTATACTGCCTGCCCTAAGAGCGCTCTTCCAAATCGGCCTTTGTTGTGTGGTGACTTTCGCGGGTACCGTTAGATCTTTTAAGATTGCCTCTCCACTTGCTAGAGCCTCAGAAACCCGAGCGACGCTTTGTGGTTCTAAGTCTCGCTTGCAGTGCTTACAAACAATAGCTGTAGTTTGGATTTCTTCAGCGCAAAACCGGCATTTTTGCATAATTGACCCATTAGCGACGCTTTGTGGTGCTAAGTCTCGCTTGCAATGTTTACAAATAATGGCTGTAGTTTGAATTTCTTCAGCGCAGAACGGGCATTTTTTCATGATTTGATTACTCGTTTGTTTGGATCAAAGATGAGTATATATTAATAACTCACCTAATACATCTGCAAGCTTCTTGGCTTGCCATTCCTCTTCCTGATTGGCCACGTTTTTCACCATACGGGCAATACATCAATGGTAGTTACCGTGAATATTCCCAGCACTGTCCAGATCGAATGCTCACAAAGAACCCTCTCAAAAGGGAAATAATCAACGCAACTCAATGATCCCACAAACTCCGACCCACCCCCACCCCCCGAGCACTCATCTTACCCGTTAGTTTCAGCCCAGTTCTCCAAGTATTGAGGAGTGCACCTACTTGGTCCTCCCCCAAAGTTTGCACATGCGTCAAAGGCAAAGTAAAACCGTAGAGGAATAATTGGGAGCACCACAGAAAATAAAAAATAAAAAGAAACCACATCCAAGAACTGCAAAGTTAATAGTCCACGTCCTCAGCACACTAAGGATAGATTTCCTGCACCTCATGCCTAAAATTAAATACCCTACCAAACCGCCACTGGCTAAAATGAGAATTATGGGAAAAAGCGGGGGATTTGTTGCCCAGCCCACGACAAAAACATATGTGAAAAATGAAACAGGAATGAGAGTTATTATAATTTCCACAATTACAGCTCTGATTGTACGAACGAGACTACTTCTGTCCTCTTCCATTATTCCAATCCTTTGCCCTAATTCATCCAGCTTCCAACAAAATCGCTCCCTCACCATGGGGATAGGTCGGAGCCTTAGACTATCTTGCATGACTGGTTCTTCGAATCACCTGTCAATTTCTCAAATAATCCCATAATCGACTCGTTGTACTTTTAGGCAATCAGAATCATTTGTTTTCTCAGATTCGCACCTCGCATCGTTTCATTGAACGTCGTTGTAGATAATCTTCCCTGCTTGAGCCTGTCCCCTTTCTGATTCCCACCTTGCGGTGGAGACAGCGCGCTGGGACAGGAGCATTGGCTTAGGCCTGGCTAGATGCTCCCAACGATGGTTGAGAACACGTTGCCGATGGCCGGTCCGAGCAGGGCCAGGATAACGATTACGACGACTGCGACAAGAACGAGGATCAACGCATATTCGACGAGGCCCTGTCCCGACGGTTTGGGAAGGTACAGCATCACCACTCACCTCCTTTCTTTGGTTTGATTGGTACGATACGCATCTTCACAAGTTTTCCGCTCGCACCTGGGTCGCCCCGGGCGCAGGATGGACAATGAAGTTCCAGACGGGTTTCTTCCAAAACCCACAGGCCGTAAAAGCTCTGCCCGCAGTGCGGACATTCACCAATCGCAAGCCGCTTGTCCGTGCTCTTAATCATGCACATCAGGTTCTCAAAACAGTGGGTCGAGCACGTCGTTGATCGAGAGCAGCACCATCGAAATCAGTAATGCGATGGCGCCGGCGCCCTGGATCCGACGCTCGATACGCGGCGAGAAGCGGCGGCGGGTGGCCATTTCGTAAATGACAAAGACCAGGCGACCGCCATCCAGCGCCGGCAGCGGCAGCAGGTTAGTCATGCCGATGCCGATGTTGATCAGGCCGCTGAAGTACAGCAGGGGGTAGGTGGCATCCCAGCGCCGGGATTGCTCAAGCGTCCAATCGGAAGCTTGCTTCAAGCCCACAGGACCGACGATGCGCATGGTCTCCTCACCGCGCACGGCGCCGATCAGTACCTGCGCTAGCGAGCTAAATGTTTCGCCCACGATCCCCACCAATTGTGAACCTGCCTTGAGCAGCGCCTGTGGCAGGGGGTAGCGTTCGACCGCCACCAGTGTAGCGAAGCCGGCCGGCCCCTGACCTTCAGGATATTCGGACCGCGGCACCAGGGTGACTGTGGACAACTCGCCATCGCGTTCGACTTCCAGCGTCAATTCATGCCCGATGTTCGCACGAATGATCTCGGATACTGGCCCGAAAGCCTCAGACTCAAATCCAATCACGCCTACGATTACGTCCTCGACCAGCAGCCCGGCTTCGTAGGCAGGTGAGCCGGGAGAAACGTTTACCACGCGCACCTTGCCTTCGGCGGGACCACCAAGCATGAAGGCTCCGGTGAAGAGCAGCAGCGCCAGGAGTACGTTGCTGGCTGTACCGGCGAGAAGGAAGGCGGCTTTGCGTAGTGGGTGGGCGGCGACCAATCCGTCGGGCTTCCCGGCATCGTACATACCTTCCGGCCGAACGAAGCCGCCCAGCGGGATCCAATTAAGGGTGATTTCGGTCTCACGCCATTCGCCAAGCTTGAGGATGCGGGGCGGCATGCCGAAGCCGAATTCGAGCATCTTGATCCCCAGGCGGCGGCCGATCATGAAATGTCCCCATTCATGGACCAGGATTGCCGAACCGATGATGACCAGGAAGATGAGTATGTCGATGAGCTGTTCCATGTCCTTTGCCTTAGTCCTGTGAATCTATCCTATTACTTGTACGCCAATTTCTATTCCTGGAGCAAGCCTGCCGCAGGTCTCATAGTTTGACCTACGTCCCATTTGCACACTTGTATGGTGCGACGTTTAATGGGGTTGATCTGATTAGCAGTGTAGGCGCAATCCCGATGGCGAAATGCCGGAAAAGTGCCGGAAAAAGGCGGACATGCCTGAGCAACCCCAAACAGCTATAAACGCGAAAAGCCTGGCGCAGGCATTCAAGTGCTGGGAGTTCACCACGCGCCTGGGTGCGCACCCGTTCTCCCAACTGGGGGTGGTGGATACTTATCGGACTGCTTCTGGCTACGCCGATTCGAACACTGGTCGTGGCCGGGCATTGCGCGACCTGCTCAGGAAAGTTGTTGATATGTTAGCCCCAGCGGGGGAAGAACCCGAAATCCACGACAAGCGCTGGCGTTCCCATATCATTTTGCGTGAACGCTACATGAACGGCCTCGGTCCAGATTACGTCGCCGAACAACTGGGCATAGCCCGCAGCACCTATAACCACGAGCAGAGACGTGCATTGGAAGAAGCTGCCGATATGCTGCGCGCCTGGGAGGCGGAAGGTCTTCCTGCGGGCACGCTTCCTGAAGCAGAAGAGGACTTGGCTGCCCATGTCCCGCCGTTCACGCCTCCGCCACGCCCCCCGCAAGGACTTGTGGGGCGTGAAAACTTGATGGCGAAGATTCGTGAGCGCCTCTCACCAGAAAGCGGCGATCGCTGGTTGGCGCTGCACGGTCTGCCGGGTGTGGGCAAGACCTCCCTGGCGATCGAACTGGCGCATGATCCGGATCTGCGGGGGCGCTTCCCCGATGGTGTGTTGTGGGCCGGATTGGGGGTAGAACCTGATCCCTCCCACTGGCTCATGCTCTGGGGTAATGCATTGGGAATGCGGCCAGAGACCCTAGCTGCTCTCGCCGATACACGCCAACAGGCGCAGGCGGTGCACGCTGCCATCGGTGAGCGTTGTATCTTGCTGGTGGTCGATGACGTTTGGAAGACAGAAGATGGATTAGTCTTCCGCATGGGAGGTCCTAACACAGCGGTCCTTTTCACCACACGGTTCCCGGCGGTAGCGCATGAATTGGCGCCTGAAGGCACCATGTCAGTTAGAGAGCTCGACGAGGAACAAGGGATCCAATTGTTGGGGCGTTATGTTCCCTCCCTGGCGCAGCGACGCGAATCCACCGCCCTAGAACTGGTGAAGCTGGCCAGTGGGCTGCCTATGGCCCTGGTGCTGATCGGTGGATACCTGCGCCGAGAAGCTTACAGCGGACAATCCCGGCGACTGATTAGGGCGATTGATGAGCTGCGGGCGATCGAACAGGTTCTGGAAGTGCCAGGATCTCATTCCGCGAAGGAAGGGCGCACTGACCTTGACCCAAGCGAAGCGCTCACGCTGCGCAAGGTGATTGAATTAAGCGAGGCAGTCTTAAGCCCAGCGGGAGTGAACAGCTTGCATGCGCTAGCGCTCTTTCCGCCTAAGCCGGCCTCCTTCCCGGAGACAGCTGCCCTGGCCACAATCGAGGGTGGTGCTTCAGCACTGGATGAGTTAGTCGACATGGGCTTGCTTGAGGTAGTGGGTGACGAGCGTTACAGCATGCACAGTGCCATCAACGCCTACGGCCGTCTTGAAGTAGTCGATTCCCAGGCCCAAGCGCGCTATATCGCTTTCTGGTTGGAGTTCCTGGAGCGAGGAGAGACCGATGTGCCCAGGGTCTTGCCCGAGATGAATAACATCATGCGGGCGCTTGAACTGGCGAGTGAAATTAGCGATGGGTCGGACTTCGTGCGCGGTGTCAATGACTTCTATCCCTATCTCGAGCGATCCGGGCAGGTTGAACGAGGAGTCTCGCTACTGGAGGATGCTCGAGAGCAAGCTGAGAAGCTCGCCGATCAGATGGAGATGCTGCGCATCCTGGCTCATCTCGGCCGCGCCTACCAGCGTCTTGGGAATTACGACAAGGCTAGTGAAAGCTACCAGGCGGCGCTCAATCTGAATGTCGCAAAAAAAGCGCATGATCTGCGCTGCGCCTGTCTGCAAGGGCTGGGTGTGGTGGCTTTCAGCCAGGGTGATTTCACTGCTGCCGCGGACTATTACGCAGAGGGTTTGAGCCAGGCTAGCCAATATGATCTGGTCTACCGTCAGGCGGCATTGCTTTCCAACCAGGCGACGCTGTTCTTCAGTCAGGCCGATCCTGGGAGGGCGATGACCAGCTTCCGTGAGAGTCTGCGTTTGGCGCGTGTTTTGGGAGATCGCTCGCTGGAGGGCATATTGCTCTCCAACCTGGGGTCACTGGCGGCCCAGGAGGGAGACCTCGAGGCGGCGGAAATGTACTTCGAGGAAAGTTACGAGCTGGCGCGTGCTGGCGGGGAGCGCTTAAGTATGGCGATCCTGCTGCACAACCTGGGCACGTTGGCCAACGACCGCGGAGACCCGGAGCGAGCCAAAGTTTACTTCGAGCAAGCGTTGGGGGAGGCGCGTCAGATAGGCGATCGAGCGCAAGCCAGCCGCATCCTGGCCAACCTGGGCGCGCTGCACACCGCCCAGGGGGAGTACGAGCAAGCAGAAATGCTGTTAAAGGAAGGCCTGGCCCTTGCCGAGGCGATCCAGCATGTCGAAAACAGAATTTTGTTGTACATAAACCTGGCAGAGTTAGCTCGTTTCAGGGAAAATTCGGACGAGGCCAAGGATTATCTCGACCAGGCCGAAGCCCTAGCCGCTAAAGCCCGGCATCAGCGCTACCAAAACGTGATTGCTGAGATGAGGGCTGACCTCGCTCCTGGCGAGGACTCAATAGTTAGACATCCCGCTTAGTCAGGATCTCCCCTTTCCGTTGAGCCGCAAGGATGCTCCATGAGGCGTAAGCTGCCACACCCACCTTCACGTTGACCCCGAGCAATCCGCATATCAAAGGAAAAAATAAAAATCGGGTGGAAACCCGACCTTATACTAATTTGATATTAACTGCTGGGTGATATTCGAAGGGGATGGTTTAGGGCTAATACATTACACCGCTGTAGTAGAAGATTTGATTTTTCTGTTTCCAATTCACGATCTCATGGGGAAAAGCGCGTTTAATAGTAGCGGTAATTTCCTGGAACCCACCCCACTGTGTGAAGACGATAAATCTAACAATGGCGAATTCATCCTTCATGACGACAGCAGGGGTGTAGTTCAATCTGGGGATCCTGGACTCGATCCATCTCGTCCAGAGATAAAAAGATGATTCTTCTTTAGTCCAGTCTCCTTCCTCCTGATCTTCTAAGAAATTAGCTGCGGAGAAAACCTCGAACGCCTCTTCTTCACTGGTAATAATGGTGGTGTCATTGTAATTAGCGTGCCAGTTCAGATAAAACTGATCCTCCATGATAGACAAGGCTGCATATTGAAAATAACCGTCAGGGGTGTCATCGATCTGAATATGAACCAGGTAATCGTCTGAGTGCTTAATGATTTCGTATGATCCCTGGAATTCAGAGTCGTTGGCCTGAACGAACTCCGGGTAGCTATTGAGTGGGCCCTCACTCTCCTGGTATGCGTACAATACCGGCTTACCACCAATGCCGTCGCTCATGTAGATATAATCAAGTGTATGTCCCGGCTCTACCGAAAGATGATCGAACACCGAAAAATAGTCATTTACATCAAACACAAACCGGTCTCGTCCACAAGAAGTTGACGTCGCTCTGCAGCCTGGATTATTCATCCTGTCTGGAAGCTGCTCAACCGCATTGATGATTTCCCCTGCATAATCTATCTCTATTGAATTCTCGCTTATTCCGCAGCTACTTATTGTCAACAATGGAATGAGCATGATGAGTTTGATCCGTCGCCTAATCATGAATTCCCCTTTTTCGCCTGCAGTTCACTGTGCTTATGCTCCACATCCCCAATTGTATGAAGGAGAAAGTGGATTTCCCCACCAGCAAAAACTAAACCCCATCTTCACAAAAATGTAAATTGCCACCACGATCAGGAGCAATGCCAGAGCAGCCCAGAACCATGATTTAGTGTAGGTATGGATTCGACTTGCTCTCATTTGTTTTTGGGTCTCTATTTTGTTCAAATTATCGGACATCAAGCACCTCACTTTTTGAGCATCTCTGGTGTTGTTGCCTCCGATCTTAGGATGTCTTCGGTGAGGAAATTGCCAAAAAAATGCCTATTTTGTATCGATGCTTATGGTGGCATATTAGTAATGAACAACAGGGATTGCTTCACTCGGCTAAGACAGGAGATCTTTCGATGTCCTCGGAACTCTCGCTCTAAAGACCTGAGATACTCCCAGGGGGAATCGATGAAGATCCTCGAAGAAACGTGGGCGGAGGGGATTGATAACCCAATTCACCCTGTTACAGGATCTGGTTCTTCAATGTGCTTGGCTATTCCTCATTGGACAGGGGCATTCGAGTCGCCTTTCCTCGGGTTTTATTCTACCGATTTGATTAAACTACGTATTGTCTGGTGCAGTTTTGGTGCAGTTGCGGTAACAAAGCATGGACTACATAGACATCTTGGACGATCAGCCCCCATAATCGAGGCATTTTATAGAGAGAAAATCACTGGATACTCACCAGGATACTCCATGGAAAACCCATGAATTCTCTTACACGGAAGAAGTCGCAGGTTCGAGTCCTGTTCCGCCCACTCGATTAGGGGCTGTCCTAAAAGGGCAGCCCCTTTCCCGCTAAGCCCCCTTGTAAAGGACTAGAACTCACGACCTGGGGATCTTGAGCCCACCCCTCGAAGTTGTTCATTTCCATCCGCTCACATGAAACGTAGACCGTCAGGCTTTTCCGAATCCTTTGTTTCGCTTTGAA
>DAOUDJ010000224.1:0-2502 GCA_034430795.1 Anaerolineales bacterium
TTGATAAAATGGTTGACCTGCAAGATATGGGATATGGGACTGATGCTATTGCACGTATCCTTGATAAATTGAATATCTTATTGAACAGTCTTTACACTTAACTAAGAAAGGGATAAAGGGATTATGAAATTACCTCAATACCTCTGTCGTCGCTGTGGTTGGGTTTGAATTCCTCGGATCTCGGGGCGACCTCAAACTTGCCCAAACTCTAAATGCCGCTCCAGGGCATGGGATAAAAAGAAGCCTAACGGCAGAAGAGCACTAACAGAAAGGGATAACTAATGAAAATCACGATCACATTCAATCTTGACAATGCGGATTTCAAGCATGACGACGGCACTTTAGATCATAGCCAAGTATCCGAGGTTATCTGGGATATCCAGGATCACATTTCAAACGGTGCTACAAAGGGTATTATTCAGGATGACAACGGGGACACTGTTGGTAAATGGGAAATCAAATGAACCACATACCTTTACCTTGCTTGATCATTCGGGCTGTTGTGTTGGGGATCGTGCTAGTGACTTATATTTCACATTACCTTTAAGGGATAGCATGACACGGACACAGCAAAAAGTATTACGGGGCATCTACGGCTACAAGTTCGGCTCCTTCCCCGCTGAGCCACCACAACACGATAGTACTCTTCGTGGCAACCATCCATGTCTACTCCTGTTTGGGTTGGCTTTATCTAACGCTGGCCTACAGCTTGAAGAAATGGGACTAGCGCAGACTGCTACCATAAATGGCTATCATTACGCTTTCCCTGTGGATGCGGATTTAACTGACTTTGCCTAACACCCTAAGAAAGGGGATAACATGAAACGCTGCCACCCAACACTCAGAGAGGCCAAGAAAGCCTTTAAATCTGAATACGGCTTTGCCTACAAGGATAGCCCTTTAGGATTCCATGTTTTGATTTACGACCTCAAAAAGACTTTCCCTCGCAGAGTTGCTACGCGCTACTTTGTCGGGACATACATTCAGTGGCTTAACATCTAAGAAAGGGGATAGTACAATGAAAATCAACCCAAGAAACCGCCACATTGGATCATCCGTTTCACTTCGTATTGACGGCGCATATTACACCGGCCCCTGGGCGCAACTCCAGCGAGATTGGCATTTAACCGATGCTAATGGCAATCTGCTACCTAGCGACCATGAGACGAGGCCGTTCAGAGAAGAGGTTTACAACCGAATCAAAACCGATCCACGCTTTATAAACGCATACCTTTGAAAGGGACTATAATGGAACATACACTGACACCGTGGGAACTCGCAGAGCACAAACCAGGTGACAAATGGCTTAGTATTCACGCCGCATCCGTTGAGATTGATATTGACGATTGGGACGAAGATGGGATGCAAGAACAATTTGCCAACGCTCGCTTCATCGTCCAGGCAGTGAATAGCCACGATGAACTACTAGGGGCGCTAGTAATAGCACAAGGGAAACTCACGGAAGTATACGAAGCCGACAACGGACCTGTCTCTACTATGCCTGATGTCGTCCATACACTGAAAACCATCGAAACCGCCATCCTCAACGCAACCAAGGAAGGGAAGTAACATGGAACACACTACAATCAAAATCCAAGTAAATTATGACGGATGCACATCCAAGCAGGATCGGGCGCAAGTCCGGGTTCAAGCCAAACGTAAGGCAAGACGACAACTCGATTCCCATGATCACCTGCTGGACTTATGTAGGGGGGCTTTCGAGTCTATCGGTGTCTATGCAAAAGACTATAACTTTACCCCTGGTAGGGTTTACGATGAACTTGAAGCTGCTATCGCAACCAAGGTCTAACCCATCTGGTGACTAATACGAAAGGATACGATCATGGAATCCATCACAAAACAGCACCCTCAATTTGATATCCTCCGCTGGCTAGCCCTCGCCGCTAGTAAAGACAAGGCAAAACCAAGCCGTACACCAATAAACATTCGGGAGGCTAAAGCAACTGCAGCTGACGGACACGTCCTGAATCAGTACAATTATGAGGATGGAGTTCACCAGATGTTTGGCCTCCCGCCGGGGTTGTACGAAATAATCAAACTCGCGAAAACCGAGGTTCAACTTGTCCCCTCCGATGAACGCTTCCCCGACACTGATAGCGTTTGGCCGGATCTGGACGCCTACAAGGTAGTTTCTCTTACCGGTTGTTACCTTGATGAATACGAAACAGATGCGATCCTTGCCAAAGACTTTTGCCGTATTGTCCGGGCCATGAAAAATGACGGCGGTATGAGGTTCGATCTTTTCAAAATTGCCGCCGAAGGCTCCGTAATGACTAGAGGATATGTCAACCCTGAAAGTGGCTTAACCGCTATGGTCCTGAAAAATGGCGTACGTGAATCACTAATCATGCCTGTCAAGATGTAAGAAAGGACACCACACCATGAGAACACCACTATCTACGGAAGTACGACAAGTTTATGACAATTGGTACGGAGGTGCCGATCATAAATTGCTTTTCTTTTGGGAACGCGACGGCACCG
>DAOUDJ010000225.1:0-16459 GCA_034430795.1 Anaerolineales bacterium
GAGTCACCAATCGCGCCGGTCAGCGGTGATTTGGCAGCCGCGGTCATGCGGCTCTGGCCTGAGATGGCTGCCCCGGTCAGCACGCTGAGTGCCAGCACGAGAATGTTATCGGGACCAAGGGGGTCTGCATCGCTCGGCATTTCCTTGAGTATGTAATGCATAGCCAACGCGCCACCGCCCATATATTTTCGATAGAACGCCTCACCCGGTTCTTCTACACGAAATTTCCCGTTAGTGAGGTCAACATGCAAAATTTTCCCGTTATAGCCATGCGACATGATTCTCTCTCCTTTACATCCGGGTTACTTAGTTCGCAGGGCACGCTATCCGCCGCTAATCGATGAAAATATCTTTACATGGTCACCATCCCGCAACTTTCGCGACTTGTCCGGTTCGTGATCACCATTCACGCTGATGACCACTTTGAGCTTGATGTCGAGCTCATTGATGAGATCGGCAAGCGTTGCGCCTTCATCTAATTGCATTACTGTACGCCCTTTTTCATCGATGGGGAGCTTCTCTCGCAGGATTGAATATAGTTGCAGGTGGATTTCCAACATTCACCTCGGCACTACTGATTCAGGAACGGACTTTTAAGCCTTGAGGGTCATACATCGGGCGTAGGGAGGCCTTCGCGGGATAGTGCACACCTGCCACCTCGATCTCGTAGCTGCCGCTCCTGACGAATTCAGCCGTCACACCTATTTCGTTCTTTATAGAACCCAGGCCAAGCGCTCCTCCAAGTGTGTGCCCATACCCTCCGCTGGCGAGGTGACCAACTCGTTTCCCATCCCGGAAAATGGGTTCACCACCATAAAGCAGCGGTTCAGGATCCTTTAGTAAAAATTGGATGAGCCGGTGCTTGAGAATCCCTTCTTCCTTTTGCCGCAAGAGCGCATCTTTCCCAATGAAGCCGCTGGGCTTGTCGAAATCTACCGCAAAGCCCAAGCCTACTTCCAAAGGTGTGTCCGTATTGTCAACATCCCAGCCGTAGTCACGGTAAGCTTTCTCAATCCGCAGCGTGTTCAATACCTGGAACCCGGCGTGTTTAAGACCGATATCTGCACCTGCATCAACGAGCATATCGAAGACGTGCAGCGTGAACTCGGTTGGCACGTAGAGTTCCCAGCCCAATTCGCCCACATATGTCACCCTCAGGGCTTTAACGAGAGCGTAACCCATATCGATCTCTTGGGCGGTAAGGTATGGGAAGGCCTGGTTCGACATATCCGCACTTGTCAGACCGCTTATCAGATGGCGGGATTTCGGCCCCTGCACGTTGATGATGTTATAGCCGGAGGTCACATCGGTGACGAAGACGTGAGCACCCGCTGGGGTGTGATTTTTCAGCCAGGTTTCGACGTGAGTGTGAGCTTTGTCAACCAATATCAGCAGGTAAACATCTTCCGCCAGGCGGGTCACCGTCATGTCTGCTTCGATGGTGCCGCGTTCGTTTAACCACTGCGTGTAGACGATGCGACCAACAGGTACCGCTACGTCGTTAGCGCAAATCTTATTGAGTACCTTTTCCGCATCGCGTCCCTGAACAAGGAATTTGGACATATGGGTCAAGTCCATTAGAATGACGTCCTCGCGCGCCGCTTTGTGTTCTGCTGCTACGTACTCAAACCAATTCTGGCGTCCCCAGGAAAACTCGACTCTGGGCTCAATGCCCGCCGGAGCGAACCAATCTGGATACTCCCATCCAACCGATTCCCCGTAATAGGCGCCGGCCTGAGCGAGACGGTCGTACATCGCCGATTTGCGAGAACCGCGCGCCGTT
Organism: Anaerolineales bacterium; assembly: GCA_034430795.1. Classification (GTDB taxonomy): domain Bacteria; phylum Chloroflexota; class Anaerolineae; order Anaerolineales; family E44-bin32; genus E44-bin32. The sequence continues at coordinate 1,784 of DAOUDJ010000225.1, forward strand.
TCGGGTTGCAGATTAGGCCAGCTAATATATTGCCAGCCCAACAGTTCCACGGTGCGGTCATGAAGATATTTGGAATTGTTCTGGAAGGGCATCAAACGGTCAATGTTGATTTCACTGACATCGACAGGTGGGTAGCCGTCGACAATCCACTGGGCCATCACACGCCCGGCACCGCCACCAAATAGAATGCCCAGCGAATTGAATCCCGCGGCAACAAAGTAGTTTCTCAATTCTGGCGCTTCGCCCATCAACATGCCCATGTCAGGTGTGAAGCTCTCCGGCCCGCAGAAGAATTTGTGCACCCCAGCATTTTTCGCGATCGGAATGCGTTCCATGGCCTTTTCGATATACGGCATTAAACGGTCCCAATCAGGTTGTATCTCACCGAAACTGAAATCATCTGGAATGCCATCCATCCCCCATGGGGCAGCCACCGGCTCAAACAATCCCAGCATCAGTCCACCCATTTCTTCACGGTAGTAAGCAAATCGGTCCGGGTCCTCGACGATGGGCAGATCCGGTTGCATGCCCTCGATGGGTTCGGTAATGAGATAGTAATGTTCGGCGGCATGTAGCGGCACATTGACGCCGGCCATCTTGCCCAGCTCTCGCGCCCACATACCGCCGCAGTTGACCACGTATTCTGCCTCAATTTCTCCCTTATTGGTGACCACACCGGTCACACGTCCATTCACCTTCTTGATCCCGGTGACTTTGGTATCTTCAAAGACGCGTGCGCCACCCATCTTTGCGCCTTTGGCAAGTGCCATTGTTGTGTCAATTGGATTGACCCGGCCATCGTCTGCCGTGTAGAATCCGGCGAGAATGTCATCCGTCTCAAACAGAGGCCACATTTTCTTGACCTCTGCAGCGGAGATCTCCTCTGTGCAGACGCCATAACCGCGGGCGAAAGTAGCCCTGCGGCGGAGGCTATCTAGTCGGTCTGGATTGGTGGCAGGCTGAAGGTAGCCAATGGGCTTGAAGCCCGTATCCTGGCCGGTCTCCTCTCCCAATCTTTCATAGAGGTCACGAGTGTATTTGGCCATGTCGATCGTAGTTTCGGAAGAAAATCCACTAACGATCAGTCCTGCTGCGTGCCATGTTGTTCCTGCCGTCAACTGTGTACGTTCTAGCAGAACGACATCTCGCCAGCCCAATTTCGTCAGATGATAGGCGACGCTGCATCCAATCACGCCACCGCCAACAATGACAACTTGCACATGGGATGGTAAGGGCCTGTTGCCAGTTTCGGGTTGTTGGTCTTTGCTCATCTTAATTTCCTTCAGCGTGAAGTGTGTCTTGTGATGAGTTGCCTTCCTCACCTTCAAGTACGTCCGGCGGCATCCACCTGACGACGCTCTTCATTTTAATGGGCAGGGGAATTGTTTGGGTGTGGCGCACACCGGGTATCTTGCTTAAAGTCTCAATCACGAAGTCGTACAACTCATTAATGTTGCGAGCCCGTACTGAGATGATGACATCGGTATCCCCGGTGGCGCAGGCTGCGTAGCTGACCATCGGAAAATCGGCCATGTTTTCAGCCACGCTGCGCACATACCCCGGCTCAACTTCGATGAACACGTCAGCGAGCACACCATAGCCAACCACATCCGGGTTGACAATGGAACGAATATTAATAATACGTTGCTCCGTTAGTGCATTGATGCGATTGGATACCGTGCGTGGTGAGACATCCCCCAACTTTCGGGCAATCTCGGCACTTGACATGCGACCATCTTCGTTGAGTAAGGCGATGATTTTCCAATCTGTTCGATCTGGTCGATACATATGCCAGAACTCATTCTTATAAAGTAAAAATGCAAACGTCTGTTTACCGATATCAGGATACCCCATAGTTTCCGAATAGTCAACGCCACGCCCAAATGCTTTCTGAAACAGACGCAATTCTCGCAAAACGTAGTATAAAACGAAACTCTCGTGTATAATCTGCCTGGATTGTGACAAATCGGGTGATCAATGGCCCTTCCTATCTTTTCGAGGTGACATTGAGGGTTTTAGCGGACGATTAGGTAGATGCACGGAAGCAAATGATGAGTGTATAAGGAGCGTTTGACATGAGTCTTGGTGATACTGATGATTTGCTGGAAGAGCTGATAGAAACACGTTCGGCCACGCGTGCTCTTTTGAAAGACGTCGACCCTGAGCTGCGCGTTTACACAGATCCTGAATGGCGGATCAGGGATATTCTCGGGCACATCGCGACCTGGGATCGACAGGTAGCAAAATCTCTTCGGGCATTCAGAGCAGGAACAGAATATTTCATTCCTGATATTGAAGAGGATGAATCTGAATACAACGAACAGGCGGTCCTAGCGCAACGCAAGTTCTCTACCCAACAGATATTTGTGGAATGGGAGCAGGCACACGACGATCTCAGAGAAGCTATCCGCGAAATACCATCCGATCAATTTCCCGGCGATTTACTCTACCCCTGGGGGGGTGAACGCGGCAGTATTGCAAAGTTAATTGATTATATGATCGAACATGAAGATGAACACAGGGATGAAATCGAGAAGGCTATTAATGCGTCGGCTGAGAACTAGTAAGCTCGATAGCTCTTGTTGATTCATGTGCCTACATCATGAAATAAAAAAGAGAAATGGTGAATATTAAACCTATCCAACCCAAGGTAAGAGTAAATGTACTCGGTGTCGAGCAGGTAGCAGAGATCAGGGCGGCTACTCTGTATGTCCTGGAAATGGTCGGTGTACATTTCCCTTCGGAGCGTGCCTTGCGCATCTTTTCCGAACATGGGGCGGATGTGGATTTTGAGAAACAGATTGTGCGCCTTTCTCCCAATCTGGTGCTGGAAGCGATGAGTCACGCACCTCGCACTTACACTCTGTCTGGACGGGCTGAAGGGACGGACCTAACTCTTGACGGTACATCCAGTTACTTCTCGACGGATGGCTGTGGAACGGAAACCATTGACATGGAAACTGGGGTGTACCGTGGCTCCAGCAAAGCCGATGTGGCAATGATGGCCCGCGTAGCGGATTATCTCTCATCGGTTTCGTTTTATTGGCCGATGGTCAGCGCTCAGGATTACGGGCGGGTTGCGCCATTGCATGAGCTGGATGCCAGCTTCAAGAACACAGCCAAACATATCCAGAGCGCGACGATCATCGGGGAAAAACTGGCTCACTATTCCCTGCAAATGGCGGAGGTAATTGCGGGGAGTAAAGAAAACCTTCGGAGACGGCCGCCCCTCTCAAGCCTGGTCTGCACCATCGCCCCCCTCGGACAGGACAAGGATGGAATCGAAGGGGCAATGGTATTTGCGGAGGCTGGGGTCCCGGTGGGATTCATGGCAATGCCCAATATCGGCTCCACCGCACCAGCGACGATGGGCGGCGCCCTGGTAGTAGGCAATGCCGAAGTAGTCAGCGCAATGGTCCTCATGCAGTTTGTAGCTCAAGGGGCGCCGGTCTTCCACTCGTTGTTAGCCTCGGTTATGGATCCGAGGTCGGGGGATTATATCGCCAGCATGTCGGAGAAATATTTATGCAACGCGGCGGCAGTTCAGTTGGCCCACGATTGGGGCGTCCCGTCCTTGGGTGGGGCCTATAGTGTTGACTGTTCTGAACCAGCCTCGTGGCAATTAGGCCGAGATAGCGTGTATACCTCGCTGCTGACCCCTTTGGCTGGTGCAGATATGGTGGAGGGGCTCGGATTGCTCAGGGCTGCTACTTTACTACTACCAGAGCAGATTATCTATGACGATGAGATCTATCACACACACCGTAAGCTGGCGGAGGGGATTGACACCGCGCCTGAAAAAATAGCTCTGGATGTGATCGAGGCGGTTGGCCCGGGAGGGCATTTCATGGGACAGAAACACACCCGCCAAACGATCCGAGATATCTGGCTGCCGAAACTCACTCACCCGGATCCAACGATAGATGATCCACCATCACCTGATATCCGGGAAAGAGCCAGGGCAACCTTCGAGCGGATTTTAGCGCAACACCAACCGGAGCCACTGCAGGAGGATCTCCAAGTTGAATTGCAAAACATCATAAAGGAAGCGGCTAAGAGCGAGGGTATGGTTGGATAATTTTATAAGAGTACTCGCTCAGATTCTCTGTATGGGATCGGTTTCCACATTAATATCCGAGATACATTACGGTATTTTCATCTAAATCGGAGGTATGGAATGGTCGACACTATGGATGAATTGGGTCGGGTCAAGCTGGTGCAGCTACAACCATCTGGTTTGATCATCGAGACACCCTCAGGGGCCTTTTACGATGCCTCCCGACGAGTGGAAGTGAATCGCTTGCTCATTACGTCCAAGGGTATCGAAGCCACCACTCTTAAGGGTGAGCATTTGCTCGACATCCATCACATCGACCATCCCGACAAGGCGTACGATAATGCTGATCTGATCAGCATTGGTTTCACATCCCACTACGAAGCGATGCGCGCCCGGTTTGGGGAACATATGGTAGACGGCATCGCCGGTGAAAACATCATCATCGAATATGGAGAGGAAGTCTGGCCCGAGGATTTCGGACAGCAAATTATTATCGTGAGCACTGTAACCGAGCAAAGGACGTTACTGGATGTGGTGTGTTTCGCAGCACCATGTGATGAGTTCAGCCATTTTGCTGCCCGAAGCCAGCAAGAACGGCTTCCAGCGGTGGAGCTTAAATCTACGCTAAAATTCCTGAATAATGGGCGGCGCGGTTTCTTGTTAGTAATGAGTGAGGGTCAGGAGACCGCTACGGTTCAACCAGGAGATAGGGTGTTTCGGGTTGGATCGGATTGATTCTTGTCGTAGTTGTGCTACCTCATAGTTGTCTTGTCATGTGACTTGATACCAATATTAGGGGAAGGCTATGTCGAAGAACTACAGTCTGGACGCTACGCCAATAAATGAGCAGCGCATTCCCGAATATGTACGTGATGATGACTGGATACGAAGCTTCTTACACCAGGCTCGTATTGGACGCATTGCTACGCACTGGGAGGAACAACCGTTTATCACGCCCAGCGCTTTCTGGTATGACGAGGAACGGAATGAGATTATCTTTCATTCCAACATTGTTGGGCGTGTACGGGCCAACATAGAGCACTATGAGCAAGTATGCTTTGAGACAAGTAAGAGTGGTGATTTCTTGCCATCGAATGTGGCGATGGAGTTCACGGTGCAGTATGCGGGAGTGATAGTGTTTGGGAAGGCGTGTGTAATACAGGAGAGCGAGGTGAAGCGAAGAGGGCTGTATGGGCTGATTAAGAAGTATCACCCGGGCATGGAGGCCGGGGAGGAGTATCGGCCTATCACAGATGAGGAACTGGCGAGCACATCTGTATATGCAATTAAGATAGAAAGTTGGAGTGGGAAGGAGAACTGGCCCGAGCGTGCGGAGCAGAGTGACGAATGGCCAGCATTGGGTGGGAAGACGGTGGGGTAATGGTTGAGGGAGGCAACTTTATCAGCAACTGAAGCTGACCGCCAAATCGAGCTTTTTCAATTCGCCAGCGTTCTTTTTTTTAAGCGTTGTGCACTGTTGGTCATGTTACTGCGAAACTCATCTGCGCTACCCAAATCGGCGAGCCGTGAGGACTACAGTGGGCGCGACCCCCTCCACTCTGCTTCGGGGATGCATCGGTTACAGTTCTGAAATATCTACGAAGAAAAAACGCTGCCACTTTTACAGTGATCCACTTGTGTGGGCGCGAATGGACTCGAACCGCCTTTCCCATGATTTTTGAAGAAAAAAATCTTTATGGGTAATACATCTCGAAGGAATTAACTTGTAGATTTTTATACGCGTAAATTCGTGGTTTTAAACGCATTCTTCGAGGGCGTTCGCCAGTGAAATCAGTAGGAGTTCGGCATGTTCCTGGTTAAAAACAATCGGAGGGCGAATCTTGAGGACATTGGCGTTGGGACCGGTGGTGCCGATCAGGACCCTGTTCTGACGCATATGGTTCATGACCAGGCATGCCAGGTCTGAGTCAGGGGAACCATCGGCGTTGAGGACGTCGACACCCAGGAGCAACCCCGCTCCGTGGGGTTCTCCCAAGACAGGGTAGTCCTTCCGTAACCTTAAAAGTCTCTCTCTGATAACATTTCCCATCACAAGCGCATTGTGCTGGAGCCCTTCCACTTCGATCACGTCCAGGACGGCCAATCCGGCGGCACAGGAGACTGGATTGCCGCCAAACGTGTTGAAGTAGCCGGCCTCAGCAGCCAGGGCTTCGGCAATTTCCGGGCGGGTCACGACAGCTGCGAGGGGATGCCCGTTCCCCATGGGCTTCCCCATGGTAACGATGTCTGGCACGACATCATCGAACTCGAAACCCCAGAAATGCCGGCCGAGACGTCCAAACCCAGCCTGGACTTCATCCGAAACACACAACCCTCCCGCGCCGCGGGTCTCAGCATACAAGGTACGGAGAAACCCAGTTGGCGGCGTGTAAATGCCGTCACTGGTGAAACCCGAGTCTAAGATCAGCATAGCTGGTTGGTGGTCCCGTTCACCCAAGGTCTTGATTGCCTCACGTAGGCCAGAATCCGGTTCGCGGAAAGTGGTGTTGGAGAGCGGTGCGAGTAGGGTAGCCACGTGGGTCGGCAGTTTCTCACGGGGAACTTCTTCGCTACTAAGCCCGATGATGGCATCACTGTTGCCGTGGTAGGAATACTCGGTGATCAGGGCACCGTCATTGCCCGAAACCAGTTTCGCCATTCGCCACGCAAGCTCGTTGGCCTCTGTACCAGTACAAACGAACATGCATACGCTCAGCGGTTCCGGCAACCGTCTGGTAATCCGCTCTGCCAGTTCGAGGATCAAGCCATGCAAGTAGCGTGTACTGGTATTCAGTATCCGAGACTGCTGGGAGATCGCTTTCACGACGTGCGGGTGACAATGCCCTACATGGGGGACATTGTTATAAACATCCAGGTAACGGTCCCCCTCATCATCGTATAACCACACTCCTTCGCCGCGCACAATATGGAGAGGACTTTCGTAGAACAGGTAAGCTGTGGGACCCAGCAAACGAGTACGGCGTTCCAGCTGCGCAGATCGGGTTTCTTTCGAAACCCTGGTGGATGGGAGCAGGTCTTCACTTTCCCAATAACCACAGGCCCTGAAGAACCGTCTGGTGACCTCCCCCGGATCCAGGGTACGCCACGACGCCATCTTCTCCCACACATTGTCGACGTATCCGGCGATGTATTCGTGGTTTTCCGGGAAAAGGCTCACCCGCCAGGATGCGATCACGTTCAACATCGCCAAACGAGTCCCGATCAAATCATACATAAGAGACAGTTCGATGGGCTCGAGCGGCAAGATTTCATAGTAAGCCGCGATGATCTCGACAGCTATTTCTAGAGCATCATCCCCCCCGCGAAACATATGAGCAATCGGGGCGGCCAGGTCCATCACCAGGGATGTATGGATCATGTCCCCAAAGTCGAGAATGCCGACGATTTCCCCTGGGTCATCCTCAGCCACTACCAAGTTATTGGGAGCAAAATCATTATGAATGATCTGGCTTCGCAGCTTGGGGATCTCGGGGAGGACAACCCGTTCGAAGCGGTCCAGGAAGTAGCCAGCCAACTGACGGTGATCCGGGTCCGGTACATGGCGCAAATAACCTCTGAGGACCGTAGCTTGCTTCAAGTCCCACAGGAGTTCGTAATTGGCGGCAGGATGGTAGAAACCGCGCAGTGCCAAAACGAGGCGCGCCAAGCAGGCTCCCAATGGGCGGAACAGGGCACGGCTGGTCGGCCCATCCGGCGGATAAAGGCCTGGCATGTAGGTCAGCACATGGACAAAGTGGGGTCGCCCGCCATTGGCCTGGATCTGCTCGAGGGCAGATCCTTTTCGAGAATACAGGACCCTCGGCACAGGCAGCTCAGGATCAACCATGGCGATATGAGCCAGGGCTTCAACCTGCATCATGAGGATTGCCGGGTCCATAGCGCTATTGGCAATTTTTATGACGAACTGGTCACCGCTTGGCGTATCGATCCGGAAGTTCTGGTCCCGCTCGCTCTCGAGCAGAGAAATGGTGCCGTCAAGCCCGTACAAATCCCTGGCGAATTCTAATATCTCAGCGGTTGAAAAGTATGGTGGTTGTGTATTAAATACCCCAGCCCGGTTGTCGTTACCATTGGCGTCAAACATATTAGGCATTTTTGACATCATCAATCTCAGATGATCAAACAATGGTTGGGTGATAAATGTTGTTCTCGAGGTCTTCAAGTAAAGTATTGTACTGGAAAACCAGGGGGAGGATGTATCTCTCTTTGATTAAGGGCGGGCCAAAGTCAAAAATCAGGCAATTAATATGTACTTAAATGCCGAGTGAACGGGAAAAAACGTTCCGTTTTCCTAAAAGCAAAGTGCAGCTTTTCGGCAGTGGGTGCGATCCCCTACACTCCGCTTCTAGAATGCTTCGGTTACAGTTCTGAAATATCTACGAAGAAAAAACCGCCGCCAATGTTGCAGCGGTCCACTAGTGTGGGCGCGAATGGACTCGAACCATCGACTTTATCATCCCGGCGAGGGGCACGGATGTGAACCCAGTGGTCTAAAACCCCCACCGCGGACCTCACGGATCCCTGTTTTCGCGAACCGTGTGGTTAGCCCAAGATGGGTAGCCGTGTGGAGTACGGTTGGGTTTTAACCCCCCCCCTTTCTGGTCCGATTTTTCTTCCGAAATTTGGTTCCGAGCAATGCATCTTATCAGAATATTGAATACACGCCTATTTGAGAGTCTCTACCTCTGAATATATACTTCTTGTCAAATCAGGAGTTTTTTCCAGTATAGCCACAGAAGACGTCCTCAACACAAAACTATACATTCCTCGCACGCGTCCCGAGATCGTTTCCCGCCCGCGCTTGATTAATCAATTGAACGATGGCCTATACCGAAAACTGACCCTCATCTCTGCTCCGGCCGGCTTCGGTAAAACGACACTCATTAGCGAATGGGTTGAAGAGATCGGCGCAGACGGTTATAGTGAGGATGCAGTTGGTGCAGTGGCGGTTGCCAAAGCACTTCTCGTTGCCAAAGCACTTTAAAAGGAGTAATCACTTGCAGCCACAACTAAGAATCTTACCATCAGAGTTGGTTCCCCAGATCATCGACGAGGCTTTTCAATTTCTTATCAATCCGGGGATCAAGGTTCAACTCAAAGAAGCGCGGGGCTTAATGGCTAACGCCGGCGCCAGGGTGGATGAAGAGCGTGAGGTAGTTCAGATCCCGGAGGAAGTTGCCCGCAAAGCGTTGGAGACCGTACCCCATGAGTTTTACCTCTATAATCAAGATGGAGAACCGAGCGTGCATTACGGAGGGGATTCGGTCCATTTTGATCCCGGCTCTTCAGGGGTGAACGTGCTCGATGCCGAGACCATGCAGCATCGACCGGCAACCACCCACGATCTGATCGAGGTCATCAAAACCGCCGATTCGCTCTGGCAGTACGACGCGCAATCAACCGCGCTGGTGTGCAGCGAAATCCCCAAAGAAATCGGCGATTTGTATCGCCTTTATTTAGTGCTGTTGTTCTCTAAGAAACCGGTGGTCACCGGGGCTTTCTCGACCAAAAATACCGGCGCCATGATCGATATGCTGGCGATCTTCGCCGGTGGGCGCGAAGCGCTGATCCAAAAACCTACCGCGGTCTTTGATGTATGCCCTTCCCCGCCGCTGATCTGGAGCCAGTTCGGCTCGCAAAGCCTGATTGATCTAGCGCGGGCTGGTATCCCGGCGCAGATCGTCTCAATGCCCCTGGCCGGGGCTGCTGCGCCGATTACGTTGCTGGGCTCTGTGGTGCAGCACACCGCCGAATGCATCAGCGGAATGACCATCCACCAGTTGGCCAAGCCGGGTTCACCGATTGTGTGGGGTGGGGCGCCTGCCATTATGGATATGCGCCATGGCACCACCCCGATGGGCGCGGTTGAAACCGCCATGATCGACGCCGCCTATGCCCAGGTAGGCAAAACGTTTGGCTTTCCGACGCACTCTTATATGTGTGCCAGCGACGCCAAGGTGGTTGATTATCAGGCCGGGATGGAGAGCAGCACCACCGCCATGATTGGCGCACTGGCTGGGATCAATATGATCTCCGGCGCGGGCATGCTGGATTTTCTAGCCTGTATGAGTACCGAAAAGTTGCTGATCGATGCCGAGGCGATTGGCATGGCAAAGCGCATGCTCAAAGGGATGCAAGTTCACACCGATCCATTGGCAGCCGATATGTACGAGGGGATCGATTTTAAAGGGGATTTTTTAAAGCAGCGCATCACGCGCCAGTTGCTCAAAGATGAGCAGTATATGCCCTCCGCGGTGATTGACCGTGGCTCGATCCGCACCTGGCAGCAGATGGGCGCGACGGACACGTTTACACGCGCCAAAACGCAACTGCAAGATTTGCTAAATGCCTACCAGACTCCAGATCTGCCATTGGAGCAAGTGACCGAACTCCAAAAGATGGTTTCAGGTTTAGCCAAAGAAGCCGGTATGGATGAACTTCCTGAGCTTTGATATGAAGGGCACTTTTTTTGAAAATCGAAAATCAGATCAAAAGTAAACAACAAAGTGCAGATTATTGAGCGAAGTATTTGGATGCATTCTAGTAGATACCAGCGAGGATGAAATGCTTAACAAAGCAAAAGTGATTCAATCTGAAATGGTGACCTGGCGGCGGGATTTCCATATGTATCCAGAACTGGGCTTCAAAGAGGAACGCACATCAACAAAGCTCGCGGAAATCCTGGAAACATTTGGATATCGAGTGCAAACCGGGGTTGGAAAAACGGGTTTGATCGCCGAAATAGGGTCAGGCAAACCGATTGTTGCCATCCGGGCAGATATGGATGCTCTCCCGATCAAAGAAGCCAACCAGGTTCCTTATAAATCGAAAAACCAAGGTGTTATGCACGCCTGCGGTCATGATGTTCATATGGCGATTGCTTTGGGTACCGCCAAACTATTATCACAGGAGAGCTTTTCTGGTGCGGTGCGTTTCCTGTTTCAACCAGCAGAGGAAGTGGATGATGAAGAAGGATTGAGCGGCGCCCCGCGAATGATCGAGGATGGAGCCATCGCAGATGTCGATTGTGTGTTAGCGCTGCATGTAGATGCTGCGACCAATACTGGCGAGATTGAAATACCTACAGAGTTTGCATCAGCTGGGGTAGACACCTTCTATGCAAAAATTATTGGAAAAGGAGGCCACGGCTCAACCCCGCACAAGGTAGTTGATCCCATCTTTATCAGTGGCTACGTGATCCTGGCTATCCATGGAATTGTCTCCAGGCAGCTGCGGCCTTACGATCCCGCGGTAATCAGCATTGGCTCAATTCAAGGTGGTCAAACAGACAATGTGATACCTGAAGAGGTTAATCTGCTCGGAACGATCCGTTTCTTGAACCCTGAGGTTCAGGAAAAAATCCATGCTGAAATCAAAAACGCCCTGGAAATCTCCCGGGCTTTGGGCGGAGATTATGAGCTGAAGATCCAAGTGGGGTATCCTCCAATGCATAATCACATTGAAACTGTTGACCTGATAAAATCGGTCGCCAGTGATATGCTCGGGGATGATAAAATCATCCCGCCTGAACCAGATATGGGGGCCGAGGATTTTGGCTACTTCCTGGAAAAAACTAAGGGCGCAATGTTCATGCTGGGCTGTAAAATTGAGGGAGACACACGTCGGCATCACGACCCCAGATTTGATGTTGATGAAAACTGTATGCCTATCGGCGTGGCTATTTTTGCCGAGACAGCCCTCCGAATACTTGACCAAAGTGATAAATAAAGGGCCCTGGCCCCAGTATTTTTTGAATTAACTTCAAGCGGACACCTAACAATGCTGAGCTCAAGGGTCGAAGGAGACATATCTACTTAAGATCGTCCGAACAAGTACAGCCGAGAGAGTAATGATACGAAGTAGATCACAGGAGTTTTTTCATTATGAAGACCATCGTCGCGAGTGAAACGAAAACCGTCACCATCGATACCGACGGCACGTTTACGATCATCGGTGAGAAGATCAACCCCACAGGCCGGAAGAAGCTAGCCGCGCAATTAAAAGAGCGCAATTTCGACTACGTTCGTGGTCTGGCCCTGAAGCAAGTGGAAGCCGGAGCCGATATACTCGATGTCAACGTCGGCGTACCTGGCGAGGATGAGGTCGTATTACTGCCCGAGGTATGCAAAGTCGTTATGGAGGCGACGGATGTTCCCCTTTGTATCGACTCCGCCAACACTGAAGCCCTTGCCGCGGCGCTTGCTGTTGTTCCGGGAAAGCCCCTGGTCAACTCGGTAAACGGCGAGGAAGCCTCGCTCGAAGCTGTGCTTCCTGTGGTCAAGGAGTTCGGTGCGGTGGTTATCGGCTTAACGATGGATGATGATGGCATTCCCAGCGACCCTGAGGTGCGGTTGTCCATCGCCGAGAAAATTCTCGAACGTGCCGCAAAGATCAGCATTCCCGCCGAGGACGTGGTGATCGACCCGCTCGTACTAACAGTGGGCGCTGACAGCATGGCTGGATCGGTGACGCTGCAGACCATCGAGAGGGTGCGCGAGGCGCTCGGCGTGAACATCAACCTGGGCGCCAGCAACGTATCCTTCGGTCTTCCTGAGCGTCATACGATCAACCAGGCTTTCCTTGGTCTTGCTATCGCCGCCGGTGCTACCTGCGCCATAACCGACCCGATGAAGCTAAGCATGACCATCCGCGCAGTTGACCTTCTGCGTGGACGAGACGATTATGCTGGACGTTACATCCAGCACTACAGGAAGATGAAAGCGGAAACCGAGTCATAAATGACAGTCCTCGATAAATGGGATCTGCGTCTTGATGTTAACACTGTATTGCGCGGTCAGGGCGCGGATCCAGCAGCGATCCGCAAACGCAACCCTCGCCTGGTCGAATCTACCGAAAGAGCATTAGACGAAGGAAGTCTACTTCTCCAGCCCAGGGTAGAAACCCGTCGTCTTCTTGTTGAAGATCTGCGCCACGAGCGCTTAAAGCTTAAAGGCAATGGAATATTATCTGGTGAGCTTCTTGCCAAGCATATGGGCGGAGCGCAAGAAGTCGTCATTATCCTTTGTACTGTGGGTGAAGGGCTTGAGCGTCGGGCTGCAGATGTCTCCAAAGAGGACGCCGTCTATGGGCTGGCGCTGGACGGTGTGGGGTCAGCTGGCGTCGAGGCATTGGCTAACGCCGTATGTGCGCTCTTTGAAGAGGAGGCGACTAAAGAAGATTGCCAGGTAACAATCCCTCTCAGCCCGGGCATGGTCGGTTGGCCGGTTGAGCAGGGACAGCCTCAGATCTTCGATTTATTGGATGCCGGTGAAATTGGCGTGCGGCTCACCGAGAGCATGATGATGGTCCCTCGGAAATCACTTACCTTCGTTTTGGGTATTGGGAAGGAATTGATCGCTGGCGGTCGAACTTGCGATTATTGCAGCCTGAAGGAAACGTGCCGGTATCGAGATCACTATGACTGATCCCAAGAAAGAACCCCTCGCCTACATCATCAATTTTGAGCCCATTGGACGGCGCGTGGGAATCACCTCTGGAGAATCGCTGCTTGAAGCGGCGCATTCTGCTGGCGTTGAACTCGTGTCGATTTGCGGGGGCAAAGGGTCTTGCGATGGCTGCCGTGTGCGCGTCATGAGCGGCAAGCTATCCTCCCCAACGGTCGAGGAGGAATCGTTTTTTACTCCCATAGAGCTTGAAGAGGGATACAGATTATCCTGTCAGGCGAAGCCACTGACGGATGTTAAGGTAGATGTACCGCCCGAATCACTGGCCACGACGCAGCGTGTAGTGGCCGAAAAAGGACATCCGTTCTGGAAAATGTGCTTTGACACAGAATGAGCGATACAATCACGGTCTTGAATCCCTATTAAAGAAGCCAGACTGTGATTTCGTAGATCCTGGATTCAACAACCAAGTCCAACACAGAGGAATGAAAGTATGATTAGTGGTGTTCCTGTCCTATACCCCAAATGCACTTGCCAGGTTTACCCTCCGCGTGTAGGATCATTGAAACTAATGCTCGCTGGGTTCCGAGCAGTCGGAAATCGCAAAGCCACCCTTGGAACACCAGCCTGACGGTCCAAGCCCCCCTTTTTAAGGTTATAACTCATAACCTGAAGGTCCTCAGTTCGAATCTGAGCCCCGCTACCTGAAGGGGCTGTCTAATGATCTTTTTAGACAGCCCCTTTTTCCTTCCAAGCCCCCTTGTACAGGATTAGAACCTAGGATCTGGCGGTTATGAGCCTGGCTCTTGATCTCTGAATTTCAGCCCCCCGGATGAAACGTAGACCGTCAGGCTTTCCCAAATCTTTGAATTCATTTTCCTTGACCAAAAAGGGGTAGGGTGACTCCTGACATCTGGGAGGACGTATTCAAATTCACTGGTAGCCCTTACAAGTCAGCCTGACTCTCCTAGACCCCCTTCTTCGGATTCGCCCCCGAGATCTCTGGATCCTGGTTTCGAATCCACAAGCCGTTGACTGTGGTGAAAATGTCCGAGAGAGAGTGTTATGCCACTAATTCGATCTAGGATACTATTTCAACATTCAGAGTTGCACTTGGCAGTTGAATCCAAATCCCGTTATTGGTGGTTTTAGCATGGTCTATAAAGAAATGCAGCCGGTTGAATAAGTTCACCT
>DAOUDJ010000226.1:0-2496 GCA_034430795.1 Anaerolineales bacterium
CTGGGGTACGCGCCGCTGAGCTCATCCGTTAGGCACCCAGTTTACTTCAACCCTGCATGAATCATGACCGGACATTTCTCAGACTATAGTGAAGCTCCTAGCGGTTGGGCTTTTAAGTGCTATGATTGGGAATGAATCGCAAACGGTCATTGTTAAGTGAGGATGGGTCAATATGGGTGAAAAAGGGAAAAAAGACAAGAGCAAGAAAGAGACAAAAAAGAAGCCAAAGCTTACGATTAAGGAAAAACGTAAACTAAAAAAAGAAAAAAAGCAATACTAGGTACACCACAGAACCTAAGTTAGGCACCCGAAGAAAGGCGCGGGTGCCTAACTTTATATAACGGATGGTACCCCGATATTTGGCAGTCCCGCTTGATGAGCATTCAATAGGGAGGCGCCCCGTGCTCAAGCCAGCAGCAGGCCATAGCCGTTGGAGCAATCGCGTGGTCGCAGTTTCATCGATCTTCGCCGGGTTTGGCGCCGCCCATCTGATTGATGATTTCCTGTACGGCGTTCCTGCAGAATTCAATTTGTCCAACCCGCCTACTCAGTTCCTTGCATTAGCGTTCTTCGTTGCCCTTACAGGCTTGATTGCGCTCGCAGCCCGAGGAACTCGAGCCAGTTACCAGGGTTTGATCACCATTGGTCTCTTGTTGGCTCTGGCCGATACCGTGAAACATATTCCCGAAATTGTTGGATCGGCGAGTTTTCGCTCTGGTGCAGCTTCAATTTTCTTCGCAATTGGTCTGATTGTTTCAGGGCTGGCGACTGCATCGGTTGCATGGTTTGCATTGCGGCATCATGGCACAGCGCAACCCCAAGTAAAGGGCGAGTAGTTGGTCGCCGCGTATTTGCGACGAAGCTCCTCTTCGCCCATCTCGATAGATTCGTCGACCATCAAGGTATCGATTAATCCGGCGCAGAATTGATCGTTTCACTTTGAGGGTGTTGATTTTTGGTGCACTTATATTTACACAACAACCCCGGGTTAGGTCATTAGAATAGCGTTAGCTGTGTGGATGGAGCGGACCCATCCAGGGTGATATACGGTGCGGCGCGTTCGGTGAGGACTCCAAAGCGGCGGAGTTGGCCAAGTTCACGAATGGAAGATGAGCGGCGGGCTTTCAAGATCTGATCTGCTCCACGCGGTCCGATCCCAGGTACACGCAGAAGCTCGCTGCGAGCTGCCCGATTAACCTCTACGGGATTCTCGCGAATAGCCTGATCCGCATAAGCCACCTTGGGATCACGCTCTTTGGGGAGATTGCCAATTGGTGTGAAGGGGAGTTCCTCCAGATCAAAACCGTAATCGCGCAGCAGGAAAGAAGCCTGGTAAAGCCGCACTTTGCGTCGGGGGTCCTCTGGCGGGTGGTTCTCCATCGGTGTTCCTTCAACAGGGCTGAAAGTCTCAAAATAGGCCCGCTGCAACCCGGTCTGGTGATGTAAGTTGTCGACGGTGCTCAAGAGTTCCAGATCTGTCTCTCCCGCGGGGCCAACCACGAACTGTGTAGTTGTTGTAGGCCAACGACCACGCCACCCTAGATGGGCCGGCAGGTTTTGGCGAATCTCTTGTGCCCATTGAAGTGGAGATACCAACTCCTCTTGAAACGCCTTCTGCGGGGCTAATTTATGAAGGCAAGATGAATTGGGAGCCTCAAGATTTGTCGATATGCGGTCGGAGAGCTTCATGGCCCGCAGCACCTGCCCGCGTTCCGCACCCGGCATGATCTTCAGATGCAGGTAGCCGCGGTAGCCGAGCTTCTTGCGGAGAATCTCGGCTGTTTCTAGAAGTTTATTCTGGGTGTTTGCCCCACCAGCGAAGATGCCAGTCGAGAGGAAAAGCCCTTCAATCAGCCCAGAACGATGGGCAGCGTAGAATGTCTGCGCGAGTTCTTCTGGTTGGAAAGTCACCCTGCGGAAATCGCGGCCGGCACGAAAGGGACAGTAATTACAGTTCCGTTCGCAAGCTGATGTAAGCATGGCCTTAAGCAGGGGAAGCTGACGTCCACCACCGCTTGCCACTAGGTGAATGTGGAAATCGTGCCCGTCGGAACGCACGCGGTGTACCTTGTCCGGATCCCCATAACGACTGCGGATCACGGATGGTTTCAAACCGCCGGTCAGGCTATTGGTGCGAGTTGCCAGCGGGAGGCCATCCGCCTCGAAAGTGGTTTCTCGGCTGGAGATTGCGAGTTTTTCGACAGGATCCATTAGATCCAGAATAGCACATATGTTCTGTTAATACAATCAACCGATGTTAGTCGTGGATTAGAGGGACCTGGAGTAGATCCCCCGGCCATTCTATAGGTTGGCCCTTCTCAAATGTCATTTTGAGAGAGCCGTTCAGCAGCGAAGGAATGTCATTACGCGGGAACCTGTCATGCTGAGCGGAGCGAAGAATCTCGTTCTTTGAACGTAAGGGTTCTTCTGACGGTGAACGAGATTCTTCGCCTACGCTACGCTTCGGTTCAAGAATGACATTAGTCAGGAACCTGT
>DAOUDJ010000227.1:0-2354 GCA_034430795.1 Anaerolineales bacterium
GGTGTATGTGTCGCCGTAGGAGTGCCGAGACGCGCCGGCACAGTCGGCGGCGGGAACGGGTTGTAGAAGAAGCCAACATCGATGTAGGGATTAACGAAAACGGCGGCAGCAGCCGCGCCCACACCGAGAATCGCAAGCAACACAATGAAGGTTAAAAGATTAAAAAAGATGCTCCCGATCTTACTAGCTCGTTTCCGGGGGAGTCTTTTGAAATTCTCATCCATAATCTTCTTCTCCTGCCTAACCCTTATTGCGTGATGAAGGTTTGAATGTCAGCGGAAACACGCTCCGTTGATAACCAACTCTCTATCGCGCGCTCACAAAGTGCTTGTCTAACACTATATGCTAAAAGATGGTCTTCGCGTTCTATGATTTCTAGGATGTGGTATCCAATTTCGCTTTTGATAACCGAACTGATCTCTCCTGGTTGAAGGTCGAAGGAAGCCGTTTCCACTTCGGGCCATAACAAGAAGCCCTTGGGGAACCATCCCAGGTCGCCGCCTGCAGGTCTTGTGCTGGCATCGATGGAGTATTGTCGAGCAAGGGTGATAAAGTCAACTCCGTCTTGAAGCTGTGCTCGTAATCCATCCGCTTCAGCCTCAGAGGCGACCAGGATATGCCGGGCGCGCACTTGATCTGCGCTATTGGGCACCTGATCTGCTATATAAGCCACCATCCAGGCAGCTTCGATCTCCTTAACCAGTGCGGTTCGGAGTGTTTCCTGAGTGTAGCCGTTAAGATCCATCCACAACTCGAATTTCCCCCAGTCCCCTGCGCTTTCGACCATTAGATTCAACCTGTCATCGATCTCGGTCTGTTCGATCATAAAACCATTTGCTCTTGCGCCCTGCGCGAGAAGCATTAAATCGATCATGCTTTCGAGCAGATCGATGCGGTATGCGTCTAAGGTTGCAAGGTCTATGCCAGAATCGGTTTTGGAATATTCAAAGCGAATCACTTCGAGCTCAAAGAGCTCAAGCAGGACACCTTCGCCATTAACGCTCGCAGCAAGGGGTTCCGGCGTGGTTGTCGGAGGCAGCGGCGTGGCTGTGGGAGGGGAAGGGGATGGATTGAGGGTGGGTAGGGAAATTCGCCCGCACCCTGTAACACCCAGAAGACCTATACAGAGTGCAACGAGCGCTCTTTTGTTAACCATAACGAAAGGCATTATACCCACCCATGAATCCCGTGTAACGGGTGTTTTTATTGTTTTCTCATCCGTTTCGTGATATGAAGGCGAAGACCATAGGTTTGCGCTTGGTTTCCGCATAGAAGAAGCGGGAAAGCTCATTTTCGATCCGCTCTTCCAGGCCTTCATTTAAACCTTTCTCGGCGACTTTTAATACAAGTCCACGTGCTTCGTCGAAGAGGTCCATTGAATCGCGCACGAAAACGAATCCTTTTGAGACAATTTCCGGCTCGCCGAGGACGCGATTCTTATCACAGTCCAGATTGACATGGATGATAACGAGACCTTCGCGCGCCAATGCCTCGCGCTCGCGCATGACTTTCGGGCCGATGTCACCCACACCACTCCCGTCTACAAAGATATACCCGCCCGGGAAGCGTTCACCGATCTTCATTTCCCCATTGGAAAACTCTATCGCGGTTCCATTCTGCACTACCGCGATCCGCTCCTGAGGGATGCCGATCTCGCGGGCAAGGGCGGCGTGTTGTTTCAGGTGCCTCAGCTCGCCGTGAATGGGAATGAGGTGCTTGGGTTTAACCAACTGCATGAGGAGCTTCATCTCATCCTGGTTGGCGTGACCGGACACATGCACGGGCAGGATTGGATCATAGATCACTTCAGCGCCGCGGTCGAAGAGGCGATTGATTGTCCGGTGAACCCCCTCCTCATTCCCTGGTATCGGTGTTGAAGAGAGAACGATCGTATCTCCAGGGATGAGATCGAATTGACGATTGCTCCCGTTTGAGAGACGACCCAAGATGGATGATGGCTCACCTTGTGTACCTGTACACATTAGGGCGACTTTCGAAGGTTTCATCTTCAGGGCTTGATCCAATGGGACGACAAGGCCGTCTGGTATGTCAAGATACCCCAGCTCGCGGGCCATTTTTGAGTTGTCGACCATGCTTCTTCCGACGAATGCAAGGGACCGGCCATGCCTATGTGCGGCGTTTGCAACCTGCTGCATTCGCGAGATCAGCGAGGCGAAAGAGCCAATTAATATGCGTCCTTTCGCTTGGCGGAATACCTGATCGAAAGCCGGGTCAATAACAGTTTCGGAGGGGGTCCAGCCGGGATCGTCGGCATTGGTGGAATCAGCCAGAAGGGCGAGGACGCCCCGTCCGCCTAGTTCCGCTAGTTTACCGAAGTCCGGGGGCCAGCCATC
>DAOUDJ010000228.1:0-8378 GCA_034430795.1 Anaerolineales bacterium
GCCTCCGATGAGCGTCAATTCGCCGGCAGCGGGCAGTTCTTTCTCGCGGCGCCAATCGTAGCCTGTCCATCCCGGCAGCTCCGTGAATTCCAGACCGCAATTGTAGACCGTGTCGGGGCTGTAGTACTCCGTCTCCAGCGCGGCGGCCATCGTAACGACCTTGAACACGGACCCTGGAGCGTAAAGGCCCTGCGTCGCGCGGTTGATATAGGGTTGGTATGCGGAGTTTAACATCTGAAAACCACCATTCGATCCATTGGGGTTCTGGGAATCGAAGAGGTTGGGGTCGAATGCTGGCGAGGAGGCCATGGCAAGCACGGCACCGGTGTCGCGTTCTAAAACGACAACAGCGCCCTGGAAACCTTCAATCGATCGCTGCGCGATTTCCTGCAGGTCACGGTCGAGCGTCGTATAAACAGCGTATGGCAGTCCAGAATCGCGGGTAGCCAACACCTGCAGCACCTGACCATTGGTGTCGACCAGGTAGAGCGTTCCACCCGGCACGCCGCGCAGCTCTTCTTCGAACGCCGCCTCGATCCCGATACGACCGATGAACTCATCACCCTGATAGCCCTGCGCCAGGCGGTCTTCGTATTCAGCCTCCTGAATCTGGCTCACATAGCCCACAGCATGTGGCGCAGCGCCTCCTGCAAACGGCGTGAGCCCACCACCGTAATAGTAGCGGGTGCTGTATGTGCGAGCACGAACGCCGCCCATGGATGCGAGCAACCCGCCGACCGTGTTGTAGTCCTCATAGGGTGCAACGCCAAGCGGGGTGAAGAAATCCGTCCCTCGAAAGGATTCGTAGCGCGCTAAGATCGAATCCGTCGATACCAAATCGAACAAACGTCGCAGGGTGGAGAGCATCGTCTCTTCGGCTTCTTCATCGCCAATCTCATTCGGGACAATCCACAACGCGGCGACGTTATCCTGACCCGCGGCCCCCTCTGCGGCGAATGCCTGGTTGTTCCGGTCATAAATATTCGCCCGCGTAGGTGTGACGGTGGTGAGGCTCAAACCTTTGCCCCCCTCGAGTTCAGGCAAAATCATAGTGTCGGTCCAGGCCACTCGCCAGTCCTCGCCTGCAGAGCGCGTCAGGTTCATGCGAGTCTCACGGCTGATCTCTCCTACAGAGGCGCTCGTGAGAACGATGCGATATCGCACCTCAGCGCGCTGTGGGCTGTTTACAAGAGCAGATACGATTTTAAAATCGACATCCACAAACGCCCCTCCCCTCATGACCTCTTGGACGCGGTTAATGAAATCATCCTCGCTCAGTCCATCCTGGGTAAGAGGGCTGAGGAGCGCGTACATCCCCGCATAGTCACCCGCTTTCCAGGTATCCAGGAAGTGCTGCGCGGCTGAGTCTGGATCCGGCGCGGACTCAGTAGTCTGTAAAGGATCGGGGAGCGTAGGTGTTCCGTTCGACCCCGGATCGGTGGGGCGAAAGAGTCCACAACTGCTGATGAGCATCGCTAAAATTAGAAGCAGGATCGGGATTCGTCTCACAATTTACCTCTCAGGATCTCCTGGTAGACGCTACAATCATACCCCGTATATGCCTTACAGCGAGAGGGGAGATCGACTGCCAAATCGTGCCCCAAGCGCCCTAACGCGCGCTGCAGGTGGCACAACGGAAGCCCCATCACGTTCGCGAAGCACCCCTGCATCTGGCTTAGCTCTACCGGATTGAATTCACGGTCCTGTATCCCATAGGCGCCAGCCTTGTCGAGCGGGGATCCGCCCTTGATATACGCCTGAAGCCCTTCGTTATCATATGCCCGCATCGGGACGACAGTTTTGCACGTCTCGACAATTTCATCCCCGCTGGCTGGATGGAGAAATACGAGCGCAGTGATGACCTCATGCTCTCGATCCCGAAGCAATAGGAGCATCCGCTCAGCATCACTTGCATCCACCGGTTTGCCTAAAATAGTACCGCCGTCTACCACGATAGTATCGGCTGCAAGGATAAGCTCGCCGGCGGGGCACTCGTCCACGGCTGCCCGAGCTTTCGTCCGCGCAAGTCGAATCGCCAGCGCCTCAGCCCGCTCATCCGCCTGAACTATTTCATCGACCGGTACCGGGCAAATCGCCACCTCCCAACCGGTCAGCTCCATTAGTTCACGGCGGCGAGGCGAACCTGATGCCAAAAGTAACTTACAAGTCATAAATAACGGATCCAAAACCGTTTGCAATCCTTGAGGGTAAATCCGGCAATCCGCGAATTCTAACATACCCGGCAGATACGAAGAAACCAAAGCGACACACATCGGGTTCTCAGCCCTTTACCACCCGATGGTACAATGACCCAATGGACCTGTTTGACCACGCAATGAAGGATCGGATAGCCCGCGAAGCCCCGCTCGCCGCACGTATGCGGCCGCGCACTCTGGATGAATTCGAGGGTCAGGAAGAGATTGTAGGAGAAGATCGCCTTCTGCGCCGTGCTATCCAGGCAGATCGTCTCTTCTCTTCGATACTCCTCTGGGGACCGCCCGGAACCGGCAAAACCACACTGGCGATGATCATCGCCAACACAACAAAATCCCATTTCGTAACGATCTCTGCCGTTCTTGCGGGGAAAGCAGATCTCCGGCGCATCATTAAGGCAACGGAGGAGCGGCGCAAGCTATACGGCAAGCGAACGATCCTTTTCGTGGATGAGGTCCATCGCTGGAATAAAGCTCAACAGGATGCGCTCCTGCCTCACGTCGAGACCGGGACCATCACCCTCATCGGTGCGACGACTGAAAACCCTTACTTCGAGGTGATCGGGGCCCTGGTCTCGCGTTCACGAATTTTCCAACTGCGTCCGCTGGAGGATGACGATGTACACCGGGTTATCCAACGCGCTCTCGCCGACATCGAGTTTGGATACGGCAGCAGACAGATCCAAGTCGATCAAAATGCTCTGGAGCACTTGATCCGCGTATCGGGTGGAGACGCACGCAATGCGCTCAACGCGCTCGAATTAGCCGTGGAATCCACACCCCCTGATGAGAAGGGGGTGATCCACCTCACGCTAGATGTTGCCCAAGAATCCATCCAGCGCCGCGCGGTCTTATACGACAAGGACGGCGACGCGCATTACGACACCATCTCAGCCTTCATCAAATCGGTACGCGGTTCCGATCCAGACGCTGCTCTCTATTGGCTAGCGAAGATGCTCTACGCCGGCGAGGACCCGCGTTTCATCTTGCGCCGGCTGTTGATCCTGTCTGCGGAGGACATCGGTCTGGCTGACCCAATGGGTCTCGTCGTCACCTCCGCCGCCGTCCAGGCCTTCGAATTCGTCGGGTTACCAGAGGGGGTGTATGCCCTCGTTGAGGCTACGCTCTACCTGGCAACCGCCGCAAAATCAAACACCACAAACGCATATTTCAAGGCCTATAAATACCTGGAGGAAAAAGGTGTTGTCGAAGTCCCACAGCACCTAAAAGATGCCAACCGCGATGGTAAAGCTCTTGGGCATGGGAAGGGATATAAGTATCCACACACTCATCCCGGGCACCATATCGGGCAGGGTTATTTGCCTGACTCACTCCTCGGGACCTATTTTTATCGCCCCTCCGAACAAGGATACGAGGCGCAGGTTGCTGATCGGCTTGACCAATGGCGCGCGGCGCAACGGAAGGCATTAAATTTTGATGACACGCTCGACCTATCTGAACTCGCCGATCAAGAGATCGACGCGATCAAGAAAAAACACACGATGCGCAGAAACAGACCGACCTAGCGGGGTATTGATGACCACCTTCTATCTCATCCGTCACGGACACAATGATTTCCTAGGGAAGCGCAAACTTTCTGGACGGTTGCCGAACATCCACTTGAGTGAAGAAGGTCACCGTCAGGCTGAGGCACTTGGGCGGAACCTTTCTTCTGTCAAGTTCAAGGCGCTCTACGCCAGCCCGTTGGAACGAGCTTTCGAAACCGCTGAACCGCTGGCTCGCACCCAGAGTCTCGATATCATCACCCGCGAAGGTCTGCTCGAAATCGGGTATGGCTCTTGGCAGGGGCAGTCGCTCAAAGCTTTACGCCGGCGAAAACTCTGGCCGATCCTTCAGAATTCGCCCTCACTGGCCAGGTTTCCAGAGGGTGAGTCTTTCCCCGAAGCTCAAGCGCGCATCGTGGCCGAGATCGAAGCGCTTCGCTCGTTGCATCGCGGCAAGAAGGGGAACATCGCCTGTGTGTTCCACTCGGATCCAATCAAACTCGCCATCGCTCATTATCTCGGTGTACCACTAGACCTATTCCAGCGCATAACGATTTCCCCTGCGTCAATAAGCGTGCTGGCCATAAGCGATAGCAGCGTCCGCATTATTGTTTTAAACGATACCCGCGCGACGTACAGCACACAGGGGGTTTGATATACTTCACCCAGCAGCATCGATGATAAGTCAAACCACTTATCTGCTAAGTATGGAACCATAAATGGCGGGAATTCAGTACGAACTCAAACCCGTTGATCGGATCACAACCGGGGCTATTGGCCGTCCTGGGAAACGCGTTTTCTATCTACAGGGGCGCGCGGGGGATCAATTGGTCACGCTTATTGTCGAAAAACAGCAGATCCAATCCCTCGCAATTGGCTTTGAGGAATTCCTGGGTGAGCTGCACAAACGCCTCCCTGATCTACCTGAGATTTCTCGGGATTACGACAAGGAAGAGATGGCGCTCGAGGAGCCTATCGATCCAGCCTTCCGCGTGGGGCACATCGGGTTGGGCTATGACGAGGAGAGCGATATGCTCATTCTTGTTGCCCGCGAGATCCAACCGCTCAATGAAGACCCTGAGGAGGCTTCTACCGCTCGTTTCTGGTGCAGCCGCTCGCAATTAAGTCAGATGTGCAGCTGGGGCTTGGACTTGTCCGCTCGCGGAAGGCCGATATGCGGCAACTGCGGCGAGCCCATCGACCCACAAGGTCATTTCTGCCCTAAGAAAAACGGTCATAAACGCTGACGTTCAATTTCCATCCGGGCGCGCTGCTGCTTCCTGAAATTCTCCGGAATAGATCGCATATATCCAAAAACGGATTGATGAATATTTTCGAGCCTAATAATCTTGAAGCCATTACCCGCCTCCTCCATACAGGCGAAATCGGGGTTGTGGGCCGGGTGGCATGGGGGTCGAACTTCACTTTTCTCGTCCAGATTGAAGGAGATCATCGTGAAATCCAGGCGATATATAAACCAGCACGCGGCGAGCAGCCCCTTTGGGATTTCCCCCATGGCTCACTCGCCGACAGGGAAGTGGCAGCCTACCTTGTGAGCCAGACCTTGGGCTGGGAACTCGTCCCACCAACGGTGCTGCGCGAGGACGCGCCCGCTGGTCCAGGCTCACTTCAACTATACGTCGATGTCGATCCCAATCGTCATTACTTCACATTCAGCCAAGAGGAAAAGGGGCGATTGCGCCCCACGGCGCTGTTCGACATCATCATCAACAACGCTGATCGTAAATCCGGTCATGTTCTCTTTGACGAGGCTGATCATATCTGGTTAATCGACCACGGCCTCTGCTTCCACGATGAGGAGAAACTGCGCACGGTGATCTGGGACTTCACCGGCGAGTCCATTCCCGATGAGCTGCTCGATCGCGTGCATCTGTTACGGGATCAGTTGGAGTCAGACAACCATGGTCTCTCGCACTTTCTTACCCAAACTGAACTTAACAGTCTTCGAGAACGGATCGATCGAATCCTACGATCGCCCGTCTTTCCTTCGCCCGGCTCAGGCCGCCCCTACCCTTGGCCGTTGGTTTAATCCGCCGATTTTTATTCTGGAGTAATTCTCCCAATGGACACACACAGATTCGCTCTACTTGGTTTCGGGAACGTCGGGCAGGCATTCGCGCGGCTGCTGCAAGCGAAACGCGAGGAACTTCTAGCCCAACACGATTTGCACTGGCGGGTCGTCGGGATCATGACGGGTCGCCACGGGGCGGCGGTTAATCCAAACGGGATAGACCTTGAGAGTGCGCTGGCGATGATCGATACGGGTGATTCGCTCGACCCGCTCTCCACGGGGCCAACACCACAAAACGGCCTCGAATTCATTCAATCGTGTAATGCGGACGTTCTTTTTGAGAACACCCCCGTCAGCTACCATGACGGTCAGCCGGCGATCGAACACATCTCCGCCGCGCTTTCCGCCGGCATGCACGCCATCACCGCGAATAAAGGTCCGGTCGTCCACGCCTACAACGAACTCACGAAGTTAGCGCAGGCGCATGGGCGAAAATTCCTCTTCGAATCTACGGTTATGGATGGGGCACCGGTGTTTTCTCTCTGGCGAGAAGCGTTGCCAGCAGCAGAACTCCAATCCTTCCGTGGGATCCTGAACTCGACCACCAATCTCATTCTGACGTTAATGGAGCAGGGTAAGACCTTCGCGGAAGCCGTCGCGCATACCCAGTCGATCGGCATCGCCGAGACCGATCCCACCGGCGATATCGAAGGATGGGACGCGGCTATTAAGGTGTCGGCGCTCGTTATCGTTCTGATGGACGCGAACCTGAAACCCTCCGACGTCGAGCGCAAGGGGATTGAGTCCCTCCACAGTGAAGATATAAAATCGGCTTCAGCAGCGGGGAAGCGGTGGAAACTCATCTGCCAGGCCGAAAGAACTACCACAGGGATTACGACATCTGTGCGCCCCGAGCTACTCGATCCCTGCGACCCGCTCTACAATGTGATGGGGACCTCCTCTGCCGTGACCTTTCATAGCGACACGCTCGGTCCGCTCACGATCACCGAGTCCGATCCGGGACCTCACACAACAGCCTACGGCCTGCTCGCCGATTTCATCAATGCTGTGCGTTAATTCCAACTTTTACCGTGACCCATCTATCTGTGACCCATCTATCTTGACTAAGATCAAGAATGTGTTGTACTATTTATTCCATCTTATGAAAGGAGGGCGCACCCTATGATGATTCTTAAAGTAAAAATCTTGGCGGCGGTTCAAAGCCACACAGATATCGGCTCTGTTACCTTCCTGCTTACGCGGAGTGCGCCTATCGACAGATAGATCCTGACCAATCTGTCCTACTGATGGCCGCGGGCGCTCTCCAGTCCCCGCGGTTTTTTTATTTCACCAAAACGGGACTCCAGTTGTCCTTTATTGGGTTTCACCGCAGCAAGGTGCTGCGCATCAATTTGAGGTTTGAGATGAAAGAGAAAGCAAATCCTGATCTGAAGAACCTGGCCTTTGCACCCGAAATACCGGGTTTAACTTTCCGGGGTTATTCTGGTTCACAGGAACACGAGCGGATCGCTGCTGTCATCCAGCGCTGCCTGGATGCAGACGGCGTGTCTGAGGTCATCACCGCCGATGACATCGCTCGCCGATTCACCCACATGCAGAACTTCGATCCAACTGAGGATGTCCTACTCGCGGAGATTCACGGGGATTTAATAGGCTATGCACGGATGAACTGGCTCCGGAAATCAAACGGTGATGTCATCTTTCGGCACCATGGTTGCGTCCTCCCCGAGTGGAGGCGAAAGGGGATTGGGTCAACCTTGCTGATGTACACCGAGGACCATTTGACAGGTCTGGCACTACGCGCCCCGAGAGACGGCTTACACTTTTTCGAAGTATATCTGGCGGACACCGAGATCGATAAGGAGGCACTGCTAAAAAATGCGGGCTACCAACCTATCCGCTATTTTTTTGAGATGGTCCGCCCACTTGATGCTGACATCCCTGAAATTGATTTGCCAGAGGGTCTTGAGCTCCTCCCTATTAATCCAGATCAGCATCGGACCGTTTACGACGCCGCCGATGAAGCTTTCCAAGACCATTGGGGGCATGTCCCGGGGACGGACTCTGAATATCAATGGTGGATTGAAAGCCCCGACTTTCAACCCGAGCGCTGGAAAGTTGCATGGGACAATGGACAGGTCGCCGGCATGGTTTTGAACTATATCAATGCCGAGGAAAATGAACGCTTCAACCGAAAACGATGTTATACGGAAGACATCAGCGTTCGTCGCCCTTGGCGCCGACGCGGTCTAGCCCGGTCGTTATTAACACGAAGCCTGCAGATGTTTAAAGATGAGGGGATGGAGGAAGCTGCACTGGGTGTGGATACCGACAATCTTAGCGGCGCCTTGGGCTTATATGACGATCTTGGATTTCAAACCAACAAGCTATGGATGGCCTATCGCAAACCCATGGTCTAAACAAAGGTGAACATCGAGAGGAACGCCGTCGAGAAATATCGATGGAGAAGAAGATGACTGAACATACTTTCAGTGAATACTCCCCGCCGCACACCGTCCTGGTGTCTTAGGAAGCGACGGGGCTTCTAGGCCAAAGCCAGAGATTGTATCCCCAATCTCAAAATATTGATGGCGGCATTGTGGTCTC
>DAOUDJ010000229.1:0-9511 GCA_034430795.1 Anaerolineales bacterium
CCCAGGAAGGCTGAAAGGCCGATACCGAGGAAGAACCACATTTGATAGCGTCCGCTAAGGCGCCCGCGGTTTTCGCTGTCGGCCAGATCGAGCACGATCGCCTGTCCGCCGATCCACAGGCCGGACCAGGCAGCGCCCCAAAGTATCCGCCCCGCGAGCATCGCCCAGAATCCGCTTCCGATTGCGTAGGTCAGCGTGGAGAGGGCACCGATGGCGAGCGATCCGATCATCAAGGATCTGCGCGGAAAACGGTCGATCAGACTGCCCACAGGTGCGTTAAAGAGGATGCGTACGAGCCGGTTCGCCCCCAGCAAGATCCCCACTTGTGCAACGGGAACTGCAGCTTGAAGGGCGAACTTTGGGTCGGGGAGCACAGTGTAGAGTGTGCTGTCGCCCAACAGCGAGACCGCTGTGCCGATGCCGAGGACGGTCAGCACACGGCGCGGTGAGTGTTTCAATTTCGTCGTCATGCCCTGAGCACCTTGGATTTCTTCGTGGCGTAGGTGAGATCAAGACCTGTAGGGACGATGAGTGCAAAGAAATGACGCATGAAGTACAAGTTTTGTGGGTTTGTCATGAAGGAAGTCTGGTGAGTACAGCTCCTCGAAAACGGTTTTCAGTGTGTGTGAATGCTACAGAGGGGTTGATGCGCTGTCAAGCGAGGGTGTTGTCGGAGGGGGCTTGCATGCACGCGCGTTTGCCTGGTCGCGGGCATAGAGATTGTGCTCGTTTGTGGGCATACCCCTGATCTTGAACACAAACAGAAACGGAGATGGGAATCAGTAAGAACGGCGCGATCCGGTTCATCTAAGGGATGAGCCGCAGATCGACTGTGGCTGCGAAACAAGCTCGTATCTTGGAGGTTTTATGGATGCATCCAATGTGACGGTTGGCCTCGCGTTGTTGGCTGGGTTGGCATCGTTTCTATCTCCTTGCGTATTGGCTCTTGTGCCGGCTTACGTCGGCTATCTTGGTAGCCGTACGGTTCGACCGGATGGCACAGTGGCTGAGAATCGCGGCCTGACGTTCGCTCACGGCGTGGCTTTCGTGCTCGGATTCAGCTTTGTATTCGTCTTACTGGGTGTGGCCGCTGCCGCTCTCGGCGGAGTGCTTTTCGGAATCCGCCTGTGGATTGCACGCATCGGCGGCGTCGTCGTGATTCTCTTCGGCTTGCACACGCTCGGGCTGATTAATATCTCCTTCCTGAACTACGACACCCGGCATCAGTACGCACCGAGAAAAGGCTCGGGTTTCTTCTCGTCGGCGTTGATGGGCGTCTTTTTCTCGGCGGGCTGGGCACCTTGCGTGGGTCCGGTGTTGGGAGCTGTCCTGACGCTGGCGCTGAACGGCGGAGATGTCTCCCAGGGCGTGATACTGCTTAGCGCATATTCCGCCGGTTTGGCGATTCCCTTTCTGCTGGCTGCGATCGGCGTCGGTCGGGTTGCGGATTTGATGAAGCGCCACAGTCGGGCGATTCAGATTATGTCGTATGTGACGGGTGTTGTGCTGGTGATCGTGGGGGTGATGTTGCTGACCGGTACGTTGGAGCGTTTGGCCCGCTTTGGTTTCTTCGTGGATTTCGGGATTTGAGGAACGTTATGGTTGATGAGACAGGACTTTCAGCACGAAGAAGATGGATTGGCGGCATCGGCGCCCTGCTGGTTGCAGGCGCCGCGCTGGTCGGCGGGATGGCGATTGCGGGCCGCGCCGCGGAAGGGCAAGGCTCGGAAACCGCGCTGAAGAGGGAACCCGTTGTAGGCGCGTTGGCTCCCGGGTTCACGTTGATAAATCTGGAAGGTGAGCAGGTGAGCCTCGACGATTTCCATGGACGACCCGTGCTCATCAATCTCTGGGCGACATGGTGTGGACCCTGCCGCATAGAGATGCCGGCCATTCAATCGCGGTTCGAGAAATATCAGGACGACGGTTTTGCGGTGCTTGCGGTGAACTTCGATGAACAGCAAGCGGTCGTTCAATCGTTCCGGGACGAATTCGGGCTGACTTTCCAGATACTTCTCGATCCAGGAGCGAAGGTTCAGAATCTCTACCGCAATCGAAGCTATCCATCATCCTTTTTCATCGATCGTGCGGGCGTGATCCAGGTGCAGCACATCGGTGTGATGACGGAGGGACAACTGGATGAAAACCTTAAGAAAATTGGCCTTGGTTCCTAATCCTCCCTTTATATCAGCATAGGGTGGGATTCTCAGGGCATATACATACGTCAAACAAGCTTCCTCCATCTCGGACAGAACGGGGAGGCATCTCGACGTGCGCTCTGGTTGAAAGACGGAAAAGACTGTGCGCCGTGGAAGCTAAAGCGGATGACTCACAGTGTTAAATTAACGGATATCCGGTTTGTGTACGTTTCATGATGATGGATAAGGAGTTGATTTCAAATGATGAAAAAAAAGAGATTGAAAGTTGTGCTCTTGCTCGGATTCATTTCGGTTATTGCCACTGCGTGCGCGCAAACTGCCGCGCCGGGACCTGCGGAGGGACCAACAGTTGAGGACCCGACCGACAAAGCACCAGATACCGCGGCCTCGCCCACACATGCAGACGAAGCGCAGAGATGCAGCGATCCATTCGAAGGTGTTAATATTTCCTTCAGCCCGACGTTTTGGCTCGAGCGGACGAATTTCTGCAAGCACAGTGTCGACCTGAGCGAAATCTTCACTGGCAACCCCGTCCCCGATGGGATTCCAGCGATCGACAATCCCATTTTCGAAAGCGTCGAAGATGCGGATGAGTGGCTGGCCGCGGATTGGCCGGTGATGTTCTTTGAATTGGACGGTGACGTGAGAGCTTACCCGTTGGCGATCTTAATCTGGCACGAGATCGCAAACGACGTCGTCGCCGGCGAGCCAGTGATGATCACTTTCTGCCCCCTGTGCAACGCTACGATTGCCTTCAGCCGCACGCTCCCCGATGGGCAAGTTCTCGATTTCGGGACAAGCGGAAACCTGCGTAATTCGGACTTGGTCATGTACGATCGACAGACGTTCTCCTGGTGGCAGCAGTTCACAGGTGAAGCTATCGTCGGTGATATGACGGGAACGGTGCTCGAAATCCTGCCGTCACAGATCATCGCCTGGTCTGAATTCAAAGCCTCCCATCCAGACGGCAAGGTTCTCTCGCGTAATACAGGTGCTGTTCGTGACTACGGGGTGAATCCTTACGCCGGATACGACAGCATCAACAGCAGCCCGTTTTTCCCGGTGGAGGGGGATGATGAACGCCTCCTGCCGATGGAGCGCGTGGTTGCGGTTGAGTTCGGCGAGGTCACGATCGCCTATCCGTTCACCCTGCTTGAGGATGTACGGGTTGTGAACGACGGAATCGAAGAACGGCCGATCGTCATCCTCTGGCAAGCAGGCACGATTTCTGCCTTTGGCAACAATGGACCGGACACCGGCTCGACAGGCGTATTCAGCCGTGAAGTTGAGGGGCAGGTTCTAACCTTCGTCGCAAAGACGGAGGGTTTTGAAGATGTGGAGACGGGAACACGCTGGAACCTGCTTGGTCAGGCCGTCGCAGGCCCGCTGGAAGGCGCCCAGCTCGAGCGGGTTGTATCGGGCGAGCACTTCTGGTTTTCCTGGGTGGCGTTCAAGCCGGCTACTGAGGTGTGGTCAGTACCATAAATTCTATAGTTTCGAACTACGCGATATAGAAAGTGCGACCATTAAATAAAATCTGCGGGAGGTGGATGTTGATACCTCCCGCAGGTTGCTTTTCACTACCGAGTGGAATTACTTATTCTTTTTGGGTGTATCACCACGCAATGCAGCACGCACACAGCTCCAATCGCCACTGCACTCGCCGGTGGTGAATTTATCCCAGACGGTATCGAAGGGCACCACGTATTGGGCGGACAAGCGTTCGGCGGTGCGTTTGTCCTTATCACTAACGCCCTCAACCTGGGCTTGATCCTTCTTCAATTCCTTGCGCACACAGCTCCAACTCCCGTTGCAACCCTCGAGAAAGGCGGTTATCTCTTCGGGAGTGTATCCATATTGTTCGAAGAATCTGGCTGTGGTCTTTTCGTCCAGTCCTTCCTTACGAGCTGCGGTGCGCTCCTCTTCGCGAGTGGTGCGCTCCGCTTCACGTGCGAGTTTTTCTTCATCGCGCAGTTCGGCGCGGAACTCTTGGACGCCCCCATCCAGGGCGAGGATTTCCGCCGCTGAGATTCCATCACCAGCCAGCTTATAGGCTTGGCCGATATCGCCCCAGCTGTGGTCAGAGCCTTTTGCGGCGATCACTTCATCCCATTCGACACCAATTCGTTCTGACATCTTAGCGGCATGACTTAACTCAGAGAGCGACATGCCATCGGCGAGATATTGATCCAGCATGGTTGGGTTGACATCCATCTCGGCGGCGAGCTTATAGAATTGACCGAGTTCGCCGGCTTTGGCGCCCTCGCTCAAGCGTAACAGAGCATCGCTGAAATCTGCTTCATAGCGAACGGCAGTACGAGCTGCGGTGCGGATTTCCCCCACGGTATTGTCGCCGTTCACAACGAGGTCAAAGAGATCGCGAATGCCGAAGTCAGTCAACGTGTCCGCGAAGCGATTAAGCTGGGTTATTGCGCCCCAACTGGAGCCATCAAGACCCCAGTCGCGGATCTCCTCCCAGGTAAGATCAGGGATAGTTTGGGTCAGTTGATAGGCATGCCACAAACGGCCGAAACCGGTATGGTTACCGGTCAACGCACCTTCGAAGATGTTGAAAATATCCTCGCAAGTGTAGGTCTGCTCGGCTCGAGCATCGAGGAAAATTATACTGACGGCTTCGGCGATCTTTTGCGCAGTGGGATGGCATGCGTCTTGGGGGTTAGCCTCAGGATCTACAACAACGACGGTGAGGGTGTCCGTGTGGGATAGCCCGCAGGTGCCGCTGTCGGTGACGGATACGGCGGCTTCGTAATTACCTCCCGCAGTGTACGTGTATGCGGCACTGGCGCCACTCAAACCCGCATCCGGTAACCCGTCTTCATTGAGGTCCCAGGTGTAAAAATAGGGCTCTTCCCCACCAGTGACTAAAGCGCTGAATTCGATCGATGCCTCTCCCAAGTCGATGGTTAAGAGCGGCAGGGAAGGGGTACTACCCAGGGTCACAACGGGCCCGTCGATGGAGACTATACCGTCTGCTTCTCCAAGCAGGCTATCGTTGTCAGCGACAATTAGCTTCCAATTGAAATCGCCTCCGTAGGGATAGATATGAGGCTGAGGCACATCGAACAGCCCGGCGGGCACCTCACTGGCCTCGAAAATCTCGTCGTCGCCAAATTCGAGTCTGACCGTGTAAGGCGCACTGCCGCCCTGGAGGTCGAAGGCGAAGTTCACGCTGTCGCAGCTTACATCCGCCGTCACGGTGATGGATAACCCATCCTGAGCGAAGGCGGCAACAGGCGCACCCAGCAAGAGCATAAGAACGATTACTGATTGAAATATCTTTTTACCGGTCATTTTTGCAATCTCCTTCGCGATCAGAGCGGATCGCTTTTGATAAGAGCGTAAATGGCCGCTGGCGTGGTACCAGTGGCTGTTTCTATTATGGATAACGGATAAACCGGCTTGGTGTTACAGCACCGCGGTGGTACTCAGGTACACATGAAAACCAGTGTTTCTGGCGGGTTCAACACTTCCAGGATTATGTCGCGGCTTTGGTGTGGGCAAGTGTGATGAGAAACTGCGCCTCATGTCTCTTGCCGCCAACGAGCGCTCAGAAACGATCGCCATGCAAGATGAAGGAAATGCGCATAAGAGGACCAAATTATGATGGAACGGAGAATTTAGAACGCCTCACCCAAAAAGAAGTGTTCCCAGCAAGCCAACCAGGATGGGGGTTGACAAGCCGAGTCCGAGTCGGATCACGGTGAAGCGCCAGCCCATAAAAGGGAGCTCGAAGGATACGGTAAGCAAGGCGATGGCCGCCCAGGAGGTGATCATCGCCAGCGTCGGCCCCAATCCGGCGCCGGATTGGAAGAGGACGGCGATGAGCGGAAAGACCACGTACGGTCCGCCGGGGAGGAGCATGCCGGCGGCTGTACCGACCAGCACGCCGCGCAAGCCAGTTCCCGGTCCGATCCAGTTTTGGACTAGAGACTGAGGTTCGAGGGCGTTGACGTAGCCGACGATAATGAAGGCGACGATCAGGAGAGGCAGGGTGCGTTTTAATGTGTCCCACCCAACCTGAGCCCCCTTAATGTGACTTCCGTCGTGGCGGCGCCAGGCGATCATTAGCAGGCCAAGCGCGATAAGGATCAAGATGATGGTGGACTCGATCACTGGACGGCCTCGCGGATGCGCTCGATGGTGTTCCCGAACAGGGTTTCGGCGAGGTAGCCGAGCAGCGGGGGAAAGATAAAAGTCAGGGCATAGCGCATGAGTGTCAGCTGCGGTCCCAACAGCGCGAACTCGTAGGGAAGCCGCGAGATCGACCAAAGATTCTTGGCGGTGACGAAAGCGACCAGCACGCCCAAACCCGCGCCGGATTGCAGCAGACTGCCGGCGATCGGGTAGTACACATAGGGCCCACCGGGGATCAGCGCTCCCCCGATGCAGCCAAGCAAGATACCGCGCCAGCCGGCGCTGGTCGTGAGCCAGCGCTCCACCAGATCCTTTGATATGAGAACGTTCGTTAATCCAGCCGTCAAAAAAGCCGCGAGCAGCATCGGCGTGACCGACACGAGGGTTTGAAAGCCCTGACGTAGCCCCTCCAGCGCGAGGTCCTGACCGCCCTTCCACCAGGCAGCACCCGCCAAGGCAAATGCCACACCGGTGAGAGTAACCATCGTCCAGTCGATCGCAAGTTTTTTCATAAGAAATAATTAACGGGATTGTCCACGGAGATGACGATAATGGCAAACAGATTAGATTCTGGTTCAAGGGCAGTCAACCAGGGTGGCGCTCTCTGATATCCGTCGACTCGAGCCAATTTTGGCATAAGGAAAATAATCAGGCATATAGGGTTTGAACTGCATCTATCAGTGCATTGGCATCCGCACGGTTGTTGTAACCTTGAAAAGAAAAGCGCATGTAGGAGCGACCAGACCATTTCTGGACAGCGATTTCGATTTTATGTTCATCAAGAAGCCGGTGTTGGATATCTTGATTGGGTTCTGGAAGCTCAATCGCAGCCATTTGCAACGCCCACCTCTGTGATCCAGTCATCCTGGTAGTCCCGAAAATTTCACTCAAACGATCCCTCGTCTCTGCAGCAAGTTTGATGCAGCGACAGCGCACATCATCCCAACGATATTTACGTTGAAATTCGATCGCAGCAGGGACAGACAGAAAGGCCGCTATGTCGCGTGTGCCCTGCCACTCGTGATAGTCGATAAAACGTGATGTTCCCGGTTGTTGAGCATCCCAACCCCAGCTTACGACCAGAGGTTCGAGGGTGTCCTTCACTTCCGGGCGCGCGTAGAGGAAGGATGCTCCCTTTGGCGCGCAGAGCCATTTATGGCAGGCGCCGGCGTAAAGGTCGGCGCCGAGTTCTGCCAGGTTGAGAGGAATCTGGCCTGGGGCGTGGGCGCCGTCGACAATGGTTAAGAGTCCGGCCTCACGCGCCCGTGAACAAATCTCTTCAACGGGAAATTTGATGGCTGTCGGGCTGGTGATGTGGCTGATGAAGATCACCCGGGTGTGCTCGTTGACGCCGGACCAGAAATGTTCAATAAAGGCCTCATCTTCCGGAACTGGCAGCGGGACTGCGTGCCTGATGTAGCGTGCCCCTCGCCGACTGCAGATAAAGCGCCAGGTCCGGTCCACCGCGCCGTATTCTTGGTCCGTTGTGAGGATCTCATCCCCTTTTCCGAAATTCAGGCTGCGGGCAATCATGTTGATCGCTGTCGTGGGGTTAGGGAAGTACACCAGGTCATCCGCTCCACAGCCGACATATCCGGCCAGGGTTGCACGAGCCTCGGCCATTAATCCCGGCGCCCTGCGGTCGAGGAAATCCATTGGCTGGCGCTCGAGTTGGAGCTGCCATTCCTGATAAGCCTGGAAGACAGGTTTTGGGCAAGCACCAAAGGAACCGTGGTTCAGATAGATCACCGCGGGGTCGAGGAGGAATTGCTCTCGGAGATTCATTTCCGATCACCTTTCATAAACTGGTGGAACTTTACTACAATCGTGCTGTTTATGCCCTTCTGCAATTGAGAATATTCCTAGAGATACCCGGTTATCCCAGAATGGAATCATGGATCAGGTTATCTCAGCAATCTAGGGGGGCGGTCAACCTTTCTCTAAAGTGGCACATCTATCTGTCAGGTGCTATCTTGTCACAATTGTCGACACTTAACCGTTATAGAACTGAGACCCAATACGGGACACTGAGCGCGCGAAAGGTTGCGCTCTACAAACTATCCATGGGAGGAATTTCAGCGTGAACCATTCAAGCAGCACTCGTCTTCTTACCATCATGGCTTTAGGTTTGATCCTGGCTGTATTATCTGCCTGCGCTCCATCTCCTGTATGTGTCCCGGAGTACACCGTCACCAAGACAACCGATACGAACGATGGCGTGTGCGACGTCTCCGACTGCTCTTTACGAGAAGCCGTGGATAACGCGAACGCATGCCCGGGACCCCAGATAATCCATCTCCCCGCTGGCGGTTACGTCCTGACCATCGCCGGGGCAGAGGAGGACGCAAACGCCACTGGTGATCTGGATATCACCGATGACCTCAGTATTCTGGGTGTGGGTGCGCCTTCTGTGGACGGCGGCGGCATCGATCGCGCCTTCGAGATTTTCTCCCCTGCGGTGGTGGACATGGATCTGCTCATCATCGTTAACGGCGTCGCTCAACTGGGCGGGGGAATCCGCAATCATGGAAATCTAACCATCACGAATAGTTCGATCCACGACAACGTCGCCGAAGTTCCGCCTGGAGGGATTGGAGGATCTGCCGGCGGAGGCATCTTCAACGAGGCCGGTACGCTCACCCTGCTCGGCACGCAGATCTTCGATAACGTAGCTGACCATGGTGGCGGTATCCACAACTTCGCAACCGCAACGCTTATCGCTGATGATGTTTTGATCCAAGGGAACATGGCTAACGAAATGGCCGGAGGGTTATGGAATAACTTCGCATCCAATGCGACGCTGGACAACGTCGAATTGCGCGATAACGACGCAGTGCTCCATGGTGCCGGTATCTATAACGCTGGTTTCCTGGATGCGAACTGGATTACGCTGGCAGAAAATGTCGCTGGTCTGGACGGCGGCGGGCTGTGGGCTGGACCGGACGGGGAAACCTACCTCTACGACGCCTGGTTTACGAACAATACTGCCGGGCGCGGCGGCGGGATTTTTAATCAGGGGCTGACTCATATGTACCGCAGTAGCGTGAACAACAACAGTGCCCTAGCTGGGCAGGGGGGCGGCGCCTACAACGACTTCGGCGGTCTTTTGTTACTTCAGAACACCATGGTCAGCGCCAACATGGTCGATCCGCCCTCGCAGCCGGGAGGATCCGGAATCTTCAACCTCAACGATATGC